>CALJAA010000028.1 GCA_938028465.1 uncultured Granulosicoccaceae bacterium
GTCAGGTTCTCTAGCGGGTCGCGCAAGTCGCGAATATCCAAGTATGGAAAAATCATTTTCCCATCGGCTACATCCATAACCGTGCTCAATAAGGTTTCTGTTGGTTTATCGTGTGAGTAGTATCCTGCAGCACCTGCAGCCATTGCACGTTTGGCCAATTCGACTGATGCCGTTTGTGTGCAGATAACGATACGCATGTCTAATTCCTGCTCGCGCACAATGTGCATGAGCTTTTCTGCTCCTAGGGTAGGGAGGTGCCAATCCATGATGGCCACCTGTGCAGGAACAGTAATGACAGTCTGCAAAAAAGCTTCTGCTGTGCTGGTGGTGCTGAGAATACTGAAGCGGCCGTCTTTTTCGAACAATTCTGATAAGGCCGATAGTACTAAGGGGCTGGATTCAGCCAGTGCAATATCCATTTTCATACGCCATTACCCCGATGTCTGGAATCTGCAGTATAGAGAGAAAGTACTGCTTTAAACCCATACTAATGGATAGTATTGATGCAATACTAATGGTCACCGATTAGTGCTGGAAAGGGTGTGGTTGTGCGGCTGAGCCCCCTCCACAATGTGGGACTGGCTCTTGAAGCCAAGCTTGCGTAGCATCGATGCACTATGGATATTCACGAATACCAATCGAAAGAGCTTTTGGCGGGGTTTGGCGTTAATGTGCCCAAGGGTGGGCTGGCCTATAGCCCAGAGCAGGCAGCCTATCGTGCGCGTGAAATTGGCGGCGCCGGTTGGGTGGTTAAGGCACAAGTACACAGTGGTGGTCGTGCCAAAGCCGGCGGCATCAAAGTGTGCCAGGACGAAGAGTCCGTGTATGACATGGCTGATTCATTGTTTGGTACTCGCTTGCAAACTGATCAGGCAGATGGCAAAGGTAAAGTTGTCTATCGAATATACGTTGAAAGCCTGGTGCCCATTGCACAAGAATTCTATTTGGGTTTTGTTTTAGATCGTAAAACTGAGCAAATCATGGTTGTTGCCTCCAAGGCTGGCGGTATCGAAATTGAAGATATCGCTGCACAACAACCTGAAAGCATTATTCGTTGTTCTGTAGAACCCGCTGTTGGTATGCAAGCATTTCAAGCAAAAGAAGTTGCGTTTAAGCTCGGCATTGATCCAACACATCTTAATGAAGCCGTCGACACCATTATGGCAAGCTACCGCGCATTCGACGAGCTAGACGCAACGATGGTTGAGATTAATCCCCTAGCCGTATCGACAGATGGCTCCTTGTATGCAGTTGATGCAAAGATGACCTTTGACGATAACGCACTTTACCGCCATCCAGATATTGCAGAGCTTCGAGACAAATCACAAGAAGATTCTTCGCAAACTCGAGCAACGGATCGTGGCTTGAGTTATGTCGGCTACGATGGTGATATTGCTTGCATTGTTAATGGTGCTGGCTTGGCGATGGCAACAATAGAAATGCTACGACACTTTGGTGGCGAGCCTTCATGTTTTATTGATATAGGCGGTGGCGCATCAGCTGATAAAGTGGCGAAGGCGATTCGTCTTGCTAGACGCAATACCAATATGAAATCATTGCTCATTAATGTGTTTGCAGGTATCAATCACTGCGATCGAATTGCCGAAGGGATAGTTCAAGCTGTTGAAGCAGATGAGCTAGATGTGCCATTGATTGTGCGATTGGCCGGTACGCGAGTTGCAGAAGGCAAAAAAATACTATCAAAAAGTGGCTTGCCGCTTGTGCGGGGTGATTCACTAGAAGAAGTAACGCAACGTGCGGTCACCGCTGCACGCCGATTTAAATCTGTGAAGAAAAAAAGCACGTGAGTATTCTAATTAATGCCGACACGCCGGTTTTAATGCAAGGTTTAGGTAGTCGCACCGGTGAGTTTCATTGCAAAGAAATGCTCAACTACGGAACTAATATTGTTGCCGGCGTATCACCTGGTAAAGGTGGGCAATCGGTGTTGGGTATCCCCTTATTTAATACGGTGAAAGATGCCGTTGGCGCTACGGGCGCAACGGCAAGCATGATCACCGTGCCGCCACCGACAGCAGCTGATGCCATTATGGAGGCAGCGGATAGTGGTATAACGCTTGCGGTGTCAGTAACTGACGGCATCCCCGCGCAAGACATGATCAAAGTAAAACGCTATATGCGCATGTATCGTTCTGAGCGGCGCATGCGATTGATCGGGCCAAATTGCTCGGGGATTATCAATCCAGGCAAAACCATGTTGGGTATTATGCCGTCGGCAATATATACCGCGGGTAACGTTGGCATTGTTTCGCGCTCAGGCACATTGGGGTATGAAGCTGCATTGCAAATAGGGGATAGAGGCTTCGGTGTGTCTAGCAGTGTTGGTATTGGAGGGGATCCCATTGTCGGCAGTACGTTTCACGACATTCTCCAGTTGTTTGAAGCGGATGATGATACTCACGCAGTGGTACTTATTGGTGAGATCGGCGGCCCGCAAGAGGCAGATGCAGCGCGTTATATCAGTGAGTCGATGAGCAAGCCTGTGGTCGCTTATGTTGCTGGCCGTGGCACTCGCCGCAATCAAACGATGGGGCATGCAGGTGCGATTATTTCGGCGTTTGGCGATAGTGCGGATGAGAAACAACAAATACTTCGAGACAGTGGTGCGTTCATCGCGCCATTGCCTTGTGACATAGGCGCGACAGTGGTTGCGGCTCTGAACCCTAATTAATAAAAACGAGTACGAGCAGTTAAATGAAAAAAGTAATCGTAACTAGACGTTGGCCAAAAGCGGTGGAAGATGAGCTAAAAGCACATTACAACGTAGAGCTAAACGAAGCTGACATTCCTTTTGATACAGCGCGCATGCAATACGCCTTACAAAATGCGGATGCGGTCTTGCCGACTGTTACTGACAAGCTTGATGCTGACGTATTTAAAATTGACAACATTCAAGCCAGCGTCATCGCCAATTACGGAGTTGGTTTTGCCCATATTGATACTGACGCTGCAAAGGCGCATAACATTACGGTCACCAACACGCCTGATGTACTCAGTGATTGCACGGCCGATGTCGCCATGACACTTATGCTGATGGTGGCGCGCCGGGCAGGAGAGGGCGAACGAGAGCTGCGCTCTGGCAACTGGACTGGTTGGCGGCCTACGCATATGGTTGGCAGTAAAGTTACTGGCAAAACACTTGGCATAGTGGGCTTTGGCCGAATCGGCCAGGCGATGGCGATGCGAGCGCATCACGGTTTCGGTATGCCGATCCTTGTGCAAAATCGGTCTATGGTTGCGCCTAAGGTGTTGGCTGCGTGTAATGCGGTGCAAGTTGAAAACTTAGATGAGCTAATGAGGCAATCGGATTTTGTGTCCTTTCATTGCCCTGGCGGTGACGCCAATGCTAATTTGGTTAATGCTAAAAACCTTGCGCTTATGAAGCCCAGCGCGTTTTTAATTAATACCGCGCGGGGGGAAATTATTGATGAAGCGGCGCTGTTTGATGCGTTGTCGAGTAAGCAAATCGCTGGAGCTGGATTGGATGTATTTCGTGGCGAGCCGGCACTAGACCCACGCTTTATGGAAATGCCAAACGCAGTGATGCTTCCTCACTTAGGTAGTGCAACAGTCGAGACCCGAGAAGCGATGGGATTCAGAGTGTTAGAAAACATGGAAGCGTTTTTTGCAGGCAACACGCCAGGCGATAAAGTCGCTTAAGCGCTCCGCCGCTTGGCATTCTGAGCTACGGCTTCACTGACTTGTGTTTGCAAGCCCGCTAAGTCGAGTTTGGCATAGCTCAATAACTCATCTCGGCTACCGTGCTCGATGTATTCGTCGCGTAAGCCGATCAGCTTAATGGCAGTGCCGATACCTGCTTCGCTTAGGTATTCCATAACACCAGCGCCTGCGCCACCTGCAATACTGTTTTCTTCAAAGGTGATTAGGAGATCATGGCTAGCTGCAAGGGATTCAATTAGTTTGGTATCCAGCGGTTTGACAAAACGCATGTTGATGACGGTATAGCCATGTTCTTGACCTATTTTTAATGCGGGCTCTACCATTGTGCCGAAAGCCAGTAGTGCCACTTTTTTACCTTGATTCAAGGTTTGTGCTTCGCCTGGTGGAATGGCTTCCATCTCTTCGTCTATGTCGACACCCGTGCCTTTGCCACGCGGGTATCGAACCGAGCTTGGGCCATCAAACTGGAACGCGGTATAAAGCATTTGGCGGCATTCGTTTTCGTTAGACGGTGCCATGATTAGCATGTTGGGTAAGCAACGCATAAAGCTAAAATCAAAACTGCCAGCATGCGTTGGACCATCTGGGCCAACTAGGCCAGCACGATCAACGGCAAACACCACGGGCAAATTTTGAATAGCAACGTCGTGTACGAGTTGATCGTAGGCGCGTTGTAAAAAGGTTGAATAGATGGCAACAACCGGTTTTTGTCCACCACAGGCGAGGCCGGCTGCTAGTGTTACGGCATGTTGCTCTGCGATAGCAACATCGTAGTAGCGATCTGGAAACTGAGCTTCAAACTCAACCATGCCCGAGCCTTCTCGCATTGCTGGCGTGATACCGACTAAGCGATCATCGATCGCTGCCATATCGCATAACCACTTACCAAAGACTTGGGTGTAGGTAGGTGAGTTGGATTTTGACGACTGTAAGCTTTTGCCTGTTTCAATATCAAACGGTGTGACAGCGTGTAAGGCTAGTGGGTCTTGTTCGGCGAAGTGATAGCCGTGGCCTTTTTTTGTTACCACGTGCAAAAACAAGGGGCCTTGCAGTTCGCGCATGTTTTTAAGGACACCCACTAAGCTGTCGGTATCGTGGCCATCAACTGGGCCAAAATAGTTGAAGCCGAGTTCTTCAAATAAGGTGCTGGGCACCACCATGCCTTTCATGTGTTCTTCCCAGCGCTGAGCAAAATTAAACATGCTAGGCATTCTTTTTAAGATGCTTTTGCCGCTTTCGCGAGCGCCCGATATGATTTTGCCGGTAAGAATTCGAGCAAGGTATTTGTTCATCGCGCCCACGTTCGGGGATATCGACATGTCGTTGTCGTTGAGAATCACGATCATGTTGGCTTTGATTCCACCAGCGTGGTTAAGCGCTTCATAAGCTAAGCCTGCAGTGAGTGCACCGTCCCCAATAACCGCGACAGTTTTGGGTGCTTCGTCGGGAGTTCCGGCAAGCTTGTGTTGTTGTTCAGCTGCTAACGACATGCCCAAGGCTGCACTAACAGATGTACTGCTATGCCCAACACCGAAGGTGTCGTATGGGCTCTCTGCGCGATTAGGGAAACCCGCCAAGCCACCTTGTTTACGCATGGTTAACATGCGGTCACGCCTTTCAGTGAGTATCTTGTGCGGATAGGTTTGATGGCCAACATCCCATACGAGTTTGTCGTAAGGCGTGTTGAATACGTAGTGCAGCGCAACCGTTAGCTCAACCGTGCCCAAACTGGCACCAAGATGCCCACCGGTTTGCGCTACGGAGTAGAGCAGAAACTGTCTAAGCTCTGCGCTGAAGTCTTGCAATACGGATTCATCTAGCTCGCGTAAATCCGCAGGCTTCTTGACCGAGTGCAACAACGGAAATTGTTCAGAAATGTCCATGAAATCAATTTGTTTGTACAGACTGAATTATGTGCTGGCGAACCCATCATTACAAGTAATTACAAGTGAAGGATGGTGTCTGGAGGTTAAGAGTACAGCTGAAAAAGTGATTTGACAGGGCGAAATGTGGCTCAAATCGGGCGTCATAGCCCTTCTCGCGGCCGTGACTAGTGGCTGCGGCTCAGGACATAGGCCGATAAGTCACGTAATTCGTCGAATGAATCGCCCAATCCTTCTAATGCCTGGCAGGCAGCATTGTGCATATCTTGGGCATGCCGTTGGGCACCATCCAAGCCCAGTAATGACGGATAAGTCGGCTTGTTACGCGCAATATCAGCGCCCTGAGACTTGCCTAGGGTAGCCGTATCTCCGACGACATCGAGAATGTCGTCAACGATCTGAAAGCTTAAGCCAACGGCTGCAGCATAGTCATCGAGGCGGAGGCGCACCGATTCGGTGACATCGGCGGAGCACAGAGCGGCAAGTTGAACGCTTGCACGTATTAGAGCGCCAGTTTTGTGTCGATGCATATCTTCAAGCTCGCTTAGCTTGAGCATTTTGCCAACGGCTTCTAGGTCGATCGCTTGCCCTTCGGCCATGCCTTCTGCGCCACTGGCAGCACCTAGTACACCGATCATTTGTAGTTTGTTGTCACTCGCCAGCTGTGTGTCTTCGTTTTTGGCAAGGATGGTAAACGCCAGTGCCTGCAGTGCATCGCCTGCCAATATGGCTGTGGCTTCGTCAAATTGTTTGTGACAGGTTGGCTTGCCGCGTCGCAGGTCATCATCATCCATGGCGGGTAGGTCGTCGTGCACGAGTGAATAGGCATGCATCATTTCGACGGCACAGGCCGGCGTGTCTAAACGTTTAATGTCAACGCCTAGTGCGCGACCCGTGGCATAGGTTAGTACAGGTCGGATGCGCTTGCCGCCATTGGTAGCTGCATATTTCATAGCAGCCTGCAAGTTAGTACGATTATTTTGATATGCAGGTAGCTTTAGCAACAGCGCATCGTCAACTCGTTGCTGATACGCTTTCATTTGTTGGCTGAAGCTGCTCATTAATTTAGTTTTTAGATTTGCCAATTACTCGGGCGCTTCTAGATCTTCCAGGGTATCCGTGCCATTTTTATCCATAAGAATTTTAACTTTACGCTCAGCATCGAGAAGGCTTTGCTGACAGAAGCGAGCCAAGCTGACACCTCGTTCAAACTGGCCAAGTGATTCATCTAACGATTGCTCACCTGATTCAAGGGTGGTCACGATAGTTTCTAGCTCGCCCAGTGCGTCTTCAAATTTTGTTGATTTTGGGATCGCTTTTGCGGCTTTGGTGGTTTTGTTGGTCATCGGCCTAGTCTAACAAATCGATGGCTTCATGCAGCCGGTGAACCCCATCCACGCGCATATTTTTGATCGCTTTTTTAGGTATATTGGCATGAGGCGCGATCGCTCGTTTAAAGCCATGCTTGGCAGCCTCTTGCAAACGCTCCTCACCGTTGGCAACGGGCCTCACCTCCCCAGCTAAGCCAACTTCGCCAAAAATTACCATGTCCGAGGGTAAGGGCCGATCACGAAAAGATGATAGCGCTGCCAGTAGAACGGGCAAATCGGCTGCAGTTTCGGAGATGCGAACACCGCCCACGACATTAATGTAAACATCTTGATCAAACATAGCGATGCCAGCGTGCCTGTGTAGCACGGCCAGTAACATGGCTAAACGGTTTTGCTCCAGCCCAAGTGCAACACGCCGAGGGTTGCCCATATGGGTGGTGTCAACTAATGCCTGTGCTTCAACCAACATTGGGCGGGTGCCTTCGCGGGTCACCATGATGACACTGCCGTTAACTGGCTCAGGGTGTTTTGATAAAAATATGGCAGAAGGATTTTTCACGTTCTGCAAACCCTTTTCGCCCATGGCGAATACGCCGAGTTCGTTTACTGCACCAAAGCGATTTTTAACGGCGCGTATCACGCGGTAACGGCTGCCTTGCTCACCTTCGAAATACAAAACAGTATCAACCATGTGTTCAAGCACACGAGGTCCAGCTAAGGCACCTTCTTTGGTTACATGGCCAACCAAAAAGATTGAACAACCCGTTTGCTTGGCATAACGCACCAGCCTTGCTGCGCTCTCTCGCACTTGCGCAACAGCGCCCGGAGCTGAATTAAGCATCTCGGTGTACATGGTTTGAATTGAATCAATAACCATGATGGTGGGCTTTTCTTTTTCAGCATGCGCAAGGATTGCCTCTACTCTTGTTTCAGCTAACAAGCGCAAATGTTTTTCTGGGAGTTCGAGGCGCCTGGCGCGCAACGTAATTTGTTGTAGAGATTCTTCACCGGTGGTGTAGAGCGTACGATGGTTTTCGCTCAGGTTGGCAAGGCATTGTGTGAGCAGTGTTGATTTACCAATACCTGGGTCGCCACCGAGTAAGGTTACTGAGCCGGTTACTAAGCCACCTCCAAGTACACGATCAAGCTCAGTTAAACCGGTGTTGGTGCGTTCCTCAGCTTTGAGCTTAACATCAGATGCGTTAATGATACCGCTGGCACCGGCGTAACCTTTGAAGCGGCCGCTACTAGCTTCAGAGCCACCGTCATTAAATTCTTGCAGCGTGTTCCAAGCTTCGCAATCGGCACATTGACCGTTCCATTTACTGTGGGTTGCGCCGCAATCGGTACACACGTATTGCGTTTTTGCCTTAGCCATGCCTAGTGTCCGTTAGCGGCGATTGAGTCGGCATCTTCGTCAAGCGCAGGATCAATACGAACTTGTAGTACGCGATTATCTTCAACAGAGATAATCGTCAGAGGGTGATTGTTAAAGTTAAACACCGCGCCTTGAGGTGGAAAATTTTCGAAGTGCTCGAGTATTAATCCATTAAGCGTTTTAGGGCCGTCAGCGGATAAGGTCCAATTAAGTGCTTTGTTCAAATTGCGTATTTGCGCAGTGCCATCCACAATAAAACTACCATCTTGTTGCGGGCGAATTTCTGCTGATGCCTGTTGTGGGTCAGTATCAAACTCGCCAACGATTTCTTCCAGTATTTCTTCGATTGTTAGTAAACCTTGTATATCTCCGTACTCATCTACCACTAAACCAATGCGCCTTTTTTCGCGCTGAAAATTTAGCAGTTGCACCGTCAATGGCGTGCCTTCAGGTATGTAGTATGGTTCGCGGACAACCGATTCGAGATACTCTAGGTTTAACTTGCCACTAAGCAACGCATCAACCATTTTGCGCAGGTAAATAAACCCTATTGCATTATCAATATTATCGCGGAATACAAGCAAGCGACTGTGTGGGCTATTAGTTATTTGATCCAGTATCTCATCCCAAGGGTCATCTAAATCAATGCCGACAATCTCATTGCGCGGCACCATTATTCCATTTACTGAAATCGTGCCGAGATCAAGAATATTGAGCAGCATGTCGCGGTGACGGGTGGGTATAAGCCCGGCGTTTTCAGTGACAACAGTGCGCAGTTCGTCGCTACTGAGGTGTTCATCTTCAGGATTTAATTTTGATACATTAAAAAACCTTAAGATGCGTGCGCTTATCCAGTTAACAACGATGACCAGTGGATAGGTAATGGTCAGTAGCGGCGTGTAAATGGCCGAGGCGACAAACGAGACCGATTCGGCGCGACGGGTGGCAAACGTTTTGGGTGTGACTTCGGCAAATACCAAAATTACGAAGGTGAGTAAGCCCGTGGCAACGGCAATACCGGCTTCGCCCATTAGGCGCAGTGCGATAACGGTGGCTATCGCCGAGGCAAGAATGTTGACGAAGTTATTGCCTAATAGGATTAAGCTAATTAATCGATCAGGCTGTTCAAGCAATTCGAGCGTGCGCTTAGCGGCTTGGTTGCCGTTGTTCGCCTGATGGCGCAAGCGGTAGCGATTAAGCGACATCAATGCGGTTTCGGAGCCGGAGAAAAAGCCGGACATCAAAATTAGCAGTACCAAAATGAAGAGGAGTACGCTAATGGGAATGGCGTTCAAGAAGGTGTGGGCCTTATGTAGCTACAGTGGCTTGCATCATAGCAACCTTCTAACGTTGCAGGATCAGCTCTAACACCAATTTGCTGCCAAAAAAGGCTAATACCAGTAAGATAAAGGCAGCTATTGACCAATTAACAACCCGTTTGCCCCGCCAGCCAAACATCCATCGCCCGACCACCAATACGCCAATAATTGCCCAAGCCAAGCAGGAGAGCACCGTTTTGTGCACCAAGCTCTGGCCCCACATGTCATCTAAGTAAAAAAAGCCAGTGAGCAAAGACAGAGACAGCAGTATGAAACCGACTGTTAGTAGCAAAAAGAGTAGGCTTTCAGAATTGTCGTAAGGCGGTAGCGAGCGCACAAAGCCGCTGGGCTTATGATGGCTTAGCTGGTGGCGTTGTAGTGCAACTACCAGGGCCTGCGTGGCAGCCAATGCCAACACCGAATAGGCCACAATGGATGACAATACGTGTAGGCCTGTGGCGGGGTCGAGTGTGGTCTGACCACCGGTTTTTTGCGTAAATAGCAGTGTAATAGCAGCCGCTGGATAAACCAATAAACCCAGATGATCGGCGCGTCGAGTTATTGCTAGTAGAAGTTGTAGCAAAACGATACACAGGGCTGTAATGCTCAGAGCACTAAAAAAGCCCCATATCAGCCCACTTTCTCTGGTGCTTATGATGGTGGCGGCCAGGTGGATAAACCAAGCGAGTGTGGCCATGAGGCGAGTGAGCCGCAGCGGAGCGCTATCTGTATTGTCACTAGGCGCATTGTTAAAGCTCAGCCAAAGCCTGAATGCGGCAATCGTATACAGAATCGACGCAATAATGGCGAGCAGAAAGGTAGTCATGACGTTACTGTTAAGCTCGGCGGCCGGTATACTGTTGCTGGTAGATCTGGATTCATTTAGTTTAATTAACTAGGATTCATTTTGATTTTGTTTAATTGTTTTATTTAATTGTTTTATTTAATTGTTATTAATTGGGATAACCATGTTTGATTCGTTGAGCGAACGATTAGGCCGTACTATCAAAACCTTGCGAGGGCAAGGGCGGCTTACCGAAGATAACATCAAGGATACCATGCGTGAAGTGCGCATGGCCTTACTAGAGGCTGATGTGGCCTTGCCCGTGGTTAAGACGGTCATCGACCGCGTTCGCGAAAAGGCGTCGGGCCAGGAAGTGCTCGGTAGCCTCACACCAGGGCAAGCGCTAATCAAAGTTGTTAGCGATGAGTTAACAGCGATCATGGGCGAACAGGCCGAGGATCTAAACCTCGCTACGCAGCCGCCAGCGGTTGTATTGATGGCAGGCTTGCAAGGCGCTGGTAAAACCACCACCGTTGCTAAGCTAGCGCGTCGCCTAAAAGAAAAACAAAAAAAGAAAGTAATGGTAGTCAGTTGTGATGTCTATCGTCCAGCCGCTATCAAGCAACTTAAAACCCTAGCTGACAGTGTTGAGGTCGCGTTCTTTGAAAGCAACGTTGATCAATCACCCATTGATATCGCTAATGCAGCGCTGGCGGCAGCTAAAACCCAATTCATTGATGTGTTATTAGTGGATACCGCTGGTCGCTTAGCCATCGACGAAGAAATGATGAGCGAGATACAGCAACTGCACTCGGCCATTAATCCGATCGAAACCTTGTTTGTTGTCGATAGCATGACTGGCCAAGATGCGGCAAACACGGCTAAAGCGTTTGGTGATGCACTTCCATTGACAGGTGTTGTGTTAACCAAAACTGATGGCGATGCACGTGGTGGTGCGGCTTTGTCAGTACGCATGATTACTGGCAAACCCATCAAGTTTATTGGCGCGGGCGAAAAAACGGATGCGCTTGAGCCGTTTTATCCCGATCGTGTGGCATCGCGTATCTTGGGAATGGGCGATGTCGTCAGCCTGGTTGAGGAAGTTACTGAAAAAGTTGATCACGCCAAGGCCGAAAAATTTGCGAAAAAAATGCAGAAGGGCAAAAACTTTGATTTTGTCGATCTGCGTGAACAGCTCGAACAGATGGCCAATATGGGTGGCATGGCATCGTTGCTCGATAAAATGCCGGGCATGAGTAACATCCCTGAAAAAGTAAAAAACCAAGCCAATGATGGCGAGTTTAAAAAGATGATGGCCCTTATTGATTCAATGACTCCACATGAGCGTAAGTATCCTGCGGTGCTTAAAGGCTCGCGCAAAAAACGCATAGCTGCAGGCGCTGGTTTGCAAGTGCAAGACTTAAACCGCTTGGTTAAGCAGCATATGCAAATGAGCAAGATGATGAAAAAAATGAACAAAGGCGGCGGGATGGCTAAGATGATGCGCGGCATGCAAGGCAAGTTGCCACCTGGCATGGGCATGTAAACATGCAGTCAGACGCATCAGGAGGATTGCCTGCGATAACACTAAAAAATGTGCACAAGCGTTTTGGGTCGTTACAAGTGCTTCAGGGCTTAACGCTCAATGTCGAACGTGGCGAAGTGTATGGTTTTTTAGGGCGCAACGGCGCGGGAAAATCGACAACGATAAAACTACTGATGGGCATCACTCAAGCGGATGAAGGTTTGGTGTCATTATTTGGCGAAGACATCAGCAGTTCGCTAATCCCTATCAGGCAGCGTATTGGCTACGTTGCGCAAGAACAGCACTTTTATCCATGGATGTCGCCTAAGGCACTGGGTAGTTTCCTAAAAGGCCTTTATCCAAAGTGGGATAAGCGGCGCTACGCACAATTACTTGATCGCTTTGAATTGCCACTCAAGCGAAAGTCTGCGGTGTTTTCCGGCGGCATGAAAGCAAAGCTAGCATTGTCAGTTGCCTTGGCATCAAGACCTGAGCTGCTCATTTTGGATGAACCCACTGCGGGTATGGATCCAGTAGCGCGACGCGAATTTTTGGATTTAGTGCGTGAGGAATCCGCGCAAGCTGGCACAACAACCTTTTTCTCCACTCATTTAATTGATGATATTGAATCCATTTCTACTCGAATTGGCATAGTGGAAAACGGTAAAACGATATACGACGGTAGTTTGCAAGCCTTGTCACAGGGAGTGGTGGCGTATCGTATCGATTCCGAGCACGATTATCCTGATGCGCTTCCGGGAGAATTTGTTAGGCAAGCTACGCAGGTTTTGCAGCACATGCAAAGCCCGCAGCATCGCACGCTGATACTTAAATTTGCTGGTAGTGTGCCATCGGGTATGCCGCTTAACCTGGGTTGGCGGATACATCCTATGTCACTCGAGGATATTTTTATTGCCGTAGTGGCTGGCCAGAGCCAAGGCCGCAATCAAGGCGATAGATAATGGCCTTAGGCGGTGCCCCCACGTTAATAAAAAAGGAATTTCGCGAACACGGCTTATCCATGCTGTTGCTAGGCGGTGGCTTTATTCTCACCCTGTTATTGGCGCATGCACAAAACCAGCAAGCCGCCTTTGCAATGAGCCCGTTGCAGGTGTTGCTTCTGTCAGTGACTCTTGTGTTGCCGCTCATTGCATTTATTATGGGCAACCGGCTAATTACCGCTGAGTATTTGGGTCGCACGCGTCAATTCGCTGAATCTTTACCCATTAAGCCCTTAGTATTTTTGATCATTAAGTATTTGCTAGGTTTGTTATTTCTGAGCGGTTTGGCAGTAGCTGCAATTGCTTATGCGTGGTTGCTATCAGATAGTGGAGATGCGCTAGATCAACGATTGCTGCGGATCGTTTCATTAAAGGTTTTGTCGGTGATGTTCTTTATCTGGAGCATCGTTTTTTGTTTTAGTTTTTTTGGTTCTCTCAGATTCGCTCTTTACGTCATGCTCGGTTTGTTGATCTTGACCGTCATTAATTACCCCGGATTTGACCAGCGCGATTTTGGGCCTTTTGCATTACTTGATCAGGGGGTGTTTGCATTTGAACGCGATCAAATACCCATAAAAGCTGCGATCCAAACAATAGGCATGGGTGTTGTTTTTACATTAGCAGGTTTTATGTTGCCATTGATGCGCGACGGTTCGTTAATTGAATCGCTGGCCAAGCCAGTCAATCGCGGCAATATGGTTGTGTTGTCAATAATTGGTGTGGGTGTGCTAGCCACGCTGGGTTCGCTAATCGAAAAATGGGATGCGCCTCAATACGATTTTAGTAGCGATTACGTGGTATCAACAGTTGACCCACCTATTTCAGTTTTATACTTAGAACCAAAATATGAGGAGCCGTCTCAGCAATTGTTAGATTCGATGCACAATCTAATCGTACCGTTGCAACAGGCACTAGATATAGAGGATGTGCCGATAGTGCGAGTCGTGTTGGATACTGCTCTATCCCAAACTGATTTAAATGATATTCGGTTTGGCGCCGCCGATGGTGTGGTTGTCAGAGCCAATTACTTAGAGTACGACAGTTATTCGATGGCAGTATTGCAAACTAATGCAATGCATCAACTAATTCAAGTGACTTCCGGCGATCGTCGCACCTTTGAACCCTATCACTGGCTTACCGATGGGTTTACCCGCTGGTGGGTTGAAGATAACCTTGATGAAGAAACACACAAAACAGAACTGATTGCGCGTGCTGTGCATAGCCTTCAATACCTAGAAGAGCCTATTGATCTTGCATACAATTGGCAATGGATAGCAGAGTATGTCAGCTACCCCTCGGCGGAGGCGCTGGCCTACACGGCCCTAGTTTATTTTGAACAGCAGTTTGGTCGGGACGCGGTGATGGAGTTAGCTAATACAGTTTTAGCGCCAACCGTGACTAAAAATACGGTGGGTATGGTGAAGGATCGCAGCGTTGGTGTGCGCCGCCCATTTAGCGAAATAGCAGGGCAAGATCTGGATAGTTTTTTTGTTGATTGGCTGCAATGGCTTAAGGGTCAGCAATCTGATTCTGCAATTGCTGGCTTACTAAGCGCAATGCCCAATGTTAAAGCCGCGGCTACTAGTAAAACCAAATCTGATGGTGTGCACCGGCTCACCGGTAGCTATCGAACCATTGATGCATCCGATCCAGTCGAGCTTACTGGCTTTACTTGCGATATGCAGCACGTTCTAATTTCTCCTTTCGATTATGAAATAGCTTGGACCTCTGGTCAGCACGACTATCAAGCTTGCGATTTCTCTGATGCATTGCATTCTGTGTCGTCTTACTACGCGGCTGGCGATAGAGTGTTTGTCGCATTTGAGGTAAAGCTGGATACGCTGCATCAAGCACTGCGTGTAGGCGCGCAACGGCTGGTGATCGAGTGATTGCACTCATTGCAAAAGAATTGCGGCAACTCATGCCGATTGCTTATTTATGGATCGCCCTGCTAGCGCTCTCAATTGGTATTGAGCTTTTTACGACACGCATTGATGAGCAAAGCTACGAGTTGTTTTGCGATGCACTTTGTGCCCCTGGTATCGAATATTCGCAGGCGATATTTTTACTGATTTTGTGTCTGGTTACGGCGTATAGCCTTTATCCACGAGAAGTGGATGAGCGCACGATTGATTTTTTACATGCCTTGCCAATTAAAAAATCGACTGTGTTTTATGGCAAATTTATCGCCGCATTTGGCCTTGTTTGCTTGCTGCTGATATTTGGGTATGCCGTTTTAAATTTGCTTTTGGCATTTAATCCTGAATCTATGTCAGGCAAAAAATACTTTGCTATCGATGGCAGCTTGTTCTTACGGGATTGCGTTTTTGCTTTTGTCGTTATGGCGCATGGCGTATTTTTATCTCGATTCCGCACAGTTGGACTTGTGGTTTACGCACTCTATTTGATGTTAATCCGCTGGCTCGAAACCTTGTTTGATGGCATAGGTTGGATTAGTGTTTTTGAAATATTCAAAATAGATTATGCCGGCACGGCATTTTCTTTTAGTGTCAATGCGATGATAGGTCACGTTGCTGTTGCCTTAGTGTTGCTGGTTTGGGCCTGTAAGCTGTGGTCATCCGCCCAAGGAAAGGCAGAAGGCGCAAGTAAGAATGAAAGGGCGCATAAAGTTTTAAAAGTCGTGGCAAGCGTATTTGGTTTTCTATTTATGGCGATGGTCGTAGTTGGCCAAGTGATACAAAATGCGCAAGTAGCACAGGAAAGAGCCACCGAAGACCTGCGCACCGATCATTACCGGTTTACATTTTTAACGGCTGACAAGGCGCGAGCGGAAGAGCTGCAAGCCACTGCCGAAGAGCATTATCAACAGTTACGAGTGTTGTTGAATGCCACTGAAGAGCCTGTTATATACGTTGATATGACATCGGAGAATGATCACGCAGCCGGGCTTGCTCAGTGGAAAACAATTAAAATGGGCCTTAGCCGAGGTGAGTCGCCGGAGCGTTATGCTCGCGTGCTGAGTCATGAAACCGCTCACGTGTTTCAGTCAGTTGAATCCAATCGAGCTTTTGGAACCTATTTTGATTCGACCCGCTTTTTTATAGAAGGTATGGCTAACTACACGTCGTTCGAAATCGTGCCGCAGGCGGACACGCGCAGACAAAACCGAGATATCGCTGCGGTTTCTTGGAAACGGCAAGATATTCGATTTGAGGATATGGCTAACAGTACGGCCTTTAGCAACGAATTTAATGCAGAGCTCGTATACAGCCTTGGTGAAATTTGGACTGAAGCGCTTGTCGATGTCTGTGGCAAAGAAGCTCTTGGTGAGGTGTTACGATCCGCCGGACGCGATGGCGCGCCAAAAGCGTTATCTGCCATAGTGTTTTGGCGGGATACCTTGCAATATTTTTCATGCGAGATGGAGCTGGTTAATGCGGCTTGGCGTAACAAGTTAGCCGCTCGCTATGATGAACTAGATCAAAGCCAGTTTCCGGTCCTAGATAATATGTCGGCGGTGGATAATGGTGGCGTAATCACGGTCAGTGTCTCGGTTCCCCTAACCAGTGAGCTGCCTCGTAATCGATATACCTTGAGGATGGCCAAAGAAAGCAAAACAGTGGCATCGGTCGATGCGGTTTTCAAGCCTGTTGACCTAGTAGCTGAAGGAGATTCGCAGGTGGTGAAGTTTGAGGTGCCAGCTGCACTAATTGATAACGGCAGATTCAGGTACCAGGTTGGGTATCAGATCGAATCGGGCTCACGGATTTATTTTCAGCCGTGGCGCAGCGGTTCAGTTTTTCAATAGCGGCAACTCTGCCTGTATACTTGCAAGCATGTTATCCAAATTCATAACAATTGCACTGCTGGTGTTTTCAATCGGTATTTATGCGAATACGACAACGCCTGCCGACAAGCAAGGCTTGCGTATCGCAATGCTAGCCGCTGAAACGCAGTTTGATAGCAATACTATGGCGTTAACTCCTGAAGGGATACAATCATTGCAGGATCTAATTGCGGAATTAGATAAATTTCACGAAATCCTATCTATTCGGATTGTTGGCCATACAGATGATGTTGGCTCAATAGAATTTAACAAATCACTTTCAATGCAGCGTGCTAATTTCATCAAGCAAAGCTTTGTAAAAAAATTCGCCAATGCTCATCTTATTTCTATAGGAGCGGGTGAGGCGCAGCCCATTGCCAACAATGATAGTGAGGCAGGGCGTGAACTCAACAGGCGGGTTGAGATTCAAGTCATAGCAAGGGGTTACATGCCGCTCTCTACCGATTAGGTGGCGACAAACAATTGACTGTGTTGGCTGCCGCGTTGAGCCGTAAAACTGGTTAAACTTTACGGCAGTCGTCTTGTGTAATCCAGCAGTGAAGCGCCGTTCCTTAATCCATATCCAGCCGGGTACTACCCCACTGCTTTTATTGGCAGTGTCTGCCAGTGTGAGCACGGTTGCCCGAGGTGAAGAGGCATCGGTTCCACAAAGTGAGGCAGGCGGTTCGTCATTAGCTCACTCTGATCAATCTACACGATCTTTGATTAACGAAGGGTTGGCTTCCGGTGTATGGATTATGCCTGTCGATGGCGATAAACAAAGCAACAGTCGATTTTTACAAAAGTTGTTGTTAAGTCATGGTGTGCAAATTGACTTAGATAAGTCCGAATTTCTTGATACCGCGCAATTTGCAGAATCGCTTAGGCAAGCACCATCTACAGCTGTCACTATTGATGAATTTGATCTAACCGTGTTGGTTGAGATGGACGCACTACTGAATATGCCAAAGCCGGTGCAAACCAGCCGCTTAGAGGTTAGCGATCAATGGGAAGTGCTTTGGTTAGATTTAAGTGCTGATGGTGATTTTGACGAAGAGCAAGCCAGGTTACAGGTAAAGCAATCGTTAGAGAAAAAACTAAGTTCCCCAAACTCCCAATGGCAGCTTGATGTGCTCATTAGTAGGCCAGCAACGGTTGCTGAGCTGGCCGCCTTAAAACAACAAGGTAAGTATCCGTTGCCGTTAAAGTCAGATGCGGCGCTTCAATCTGGGCTGGTAGGCAGGCAACAATCGAAAACCCCAATTAAGAAAAACAAGCCTAGAAAGGGCGTGCTAAAACGCTGGTTGTCGACATTGCCTTTGGATGTTGATCTAGATGATGATTGTAGTGTTCAGAACGCGATATCTGAGTACTTAAAAAACCCAGAGTCAGTTACGCCTCCTAAAATAAGTGAATCAGGCCAGTCCGCTAATGTGATGAATAACGGGGTTAGTAGTGAATGGGAAGTGCGTTGGTTAGATTGCGAGATTGACTTAGGTAAACCGGCGATGGCGATTACTGATGATTCAAGCCTAAATAAAATGCCCGATATTAATCTGGGCACAAGTTCTACCGGAGTAGCAAAGCAAACTCCGCCTGTCTCTTTGTCGCTAGATGAGCTGCCTGCTGATCGAAGCTCTAGTCCAGCACCAGCTACCGCAGAAGAGGCGACTGGTATGTTTGGTTTTGATGATGACGTACCTCCAGGTTTTGAAAATTTGGCTGGGCCGCAAACACAATACGTTGATGTGTATTTCAATGAGCGAAAGGTAGGCTCAACGTCCATCACGGCGACGGCTGAAGTTTTCACATTTGATGAGCCTATAGAGGTGGCGGGCATGCTTCAAGGCATCAAAGATTCGGCATCGCTTCATTCATTGTTGGCCGTGTCGCTTGATACGAACGGTCATTTAATTTGTTATACCGCGGGCGATCCGCCAGGTTGTGGCATTGTTGATGCTGATCCTGTGGCCGCGATATTTAACGACGCAGAACTAAGAGTCGACCTATTTATTGCACCAGAGCTGCAGAGTGTACAAGCACTTGAACGCCTTCGTTATTTGCCCGTACCTGGCAGTAAAAATACGTCCATCTTGTCGTTGTATGCCGTGAGTTCGAAGTTAGAAGACGAGGATGCAGCGCTTGACGTATCAGCTCGCGCCTTGCTTGGTTATGGGCGAGGTAACTTTTCACTGGAAGCGGATTATAACTCTCGTACTGAGCGGCAACGTTTGCGAGAAATTAAGTTAACGCACTACTTCAACGACTATGAGCTTGGCTTGGGTACGTATTCACACAGCCCAGGCGGTGGCCTTGCAGATATTGATTTGCTCGGTGGAAGTTTTTCAACATCGTATAAGTCACGTATTGATCTTGAACGAGCCTTTAGCTCTGATTTAATCGTATATCTACCGCGGCGCTCGGTTGTACAAGTAGCCGTTGATGACAGAATCTATTCAGGTGATAGTTATGATGCGGGTAATCAGGCAATAGATACAACGGCATTGCCAGATGGATCGTACGAAGTTGAGATTCGGATTATTGACCCCTTAAGTGGATCGCGAACCGAAACCCGTGTATTTACTAAGAGCACGCAAATACCCCCAAAAGGTGAGTCCGTCATTAGCGTTACCGCCGGTAATGTGATCGAGTTTGGCGACGACGACGTGCTCCCGGAGATTAATAATGTTTCGGTGGCAGGATTTACCCTTGGTAATCGCTTAACGGATCAGTCAGCGTTTAAGCTAGGCTTGCTTCAGTTTGGAACGCAATCATTTATACAATCTGAGTTTCTGTATCTTGGCGAACGAATATCGCTACAACTAGCGGCCAGCGCCGGTGAGGACAGCACCTTAGCCAGTGCGTTTAGAGTGGCGTATGCGCGCAGCGGAGTATCGCTAAATATTACGGGTAATTACTTTGGATCAGAATTTGAGCCTGGGCCAGACCCTAGTGAGCAGGCGGCCTATCAGCGCATGTTTCCTAATGACTACCAGCAAGTCAGTGCATCGATAGGTAAGGCGTTCAAGCGTTTTTCATTAGGTGCTCGAACCAGCTATCGCAAAGAAGATACCGACGTTGGGATAAACACGAGCAAGCAGTACTCTGTATATTATCGTCAACCCGTGTTTCGACAAAGAAATCTTCGCGGTTTTGTTGATGCAAACTTACAGCAAGACGATTTTGACCGCCGATTGAAACTACAGTTTAATGTGTACTTTGGGCGCGGCCAATGGAACGGTGGTATTCAAACAGCGGCCCGCCGAACTGAGTCGGAAGATTGGGAGCATCAATGGGGCGCGGATGTGGGTTGGCATTCTGCTAGTAATCGAACACTTCAATGGCAAACCGGCACGTATCTGAGATCAGAGCAAAGTTTTCGCTCGGCTGGTGCGCATCTAGACGTTGAGCATCCCTGGTTCACAGCTGGGATAGCGTCAGATTGGAATGAAGCATCAACAGGCGGTACCGTACAAAACTCAATTGCAAGCCTAAGTGCACATATTGGCTTAGATAAAAAAGGCGGAGCGATAGGTGGCAGCGACTTTGCTCAGGCTGGTGTCATCATCGCAGTAGATGGTGAGCCAGCTGGTGCTAAGTTTGATGTGTTTGTTAATAACATCAAAATAGCGGCGGGTCAGATCGGTGCGTCGCAATTTATTGGCTTACAACCTTTCGAGCGTTACTCAGTAAAGCTTGTTCCGCAAACCACCTTGTCAAACGGTTTAGGTGAGGACATACACGAATTTACCTTATACCCCGGAACAGTCGAGCGAATTAGTATTACCGCTCAGCAAGAGATTATGTTGGTGGGTACCTTGATTGATGAAAGTGGTGAAATCATCGCCAATGCCTTAATGCAAACCGAACCGAATCCGTTAATTGTTGATGCCAGTGGGTATGTTCAAGCGGAGCTGCAGCCGGGTAAAGTGGTGACGGTTAAATTGTCAGACGGTAGCTATTGTGAATTTACCGTTCCGAGCTCTGCAGAAGAAGACATTGTTGTAATGGCAGAGCCGATCGAATGCAGGGCTATTGAAAAATCTGAACCCAAGCCCGAGTAGGGCTTGGGTTGATTGCGCTTAATAACTTGCTTTCGAATTATCAATACCAACTGATTTCCATACCTTTACTGGGTACCGGCTTGCCGGCCCTGACTTGGGTAAGGCAACTCTATAAGTCTCGCCTGCGTAGAGGCGATTAGGTTGTATCTCTACGCAGTCAGATTCTGAACTTCCACACTGAACGATTTTGCGTAACAGCACATTGGTATTGCCGTTGTTCGCAAATTCAATCGAATTGTTGGTACGTTTGACTTTTAAGTCCGCATTGGCGTTTTGAGGGCGTGACAAAAGTAATAGGTCGTAACCGACCAATACTTTTATGGCAGATGCTTTTTTGTTGCCACCGTCATTGTCGAGTTTCACTTTTCCAGTGTAGGGCTTAACAGATAAACGAAACACGCGATCCTTATTCGTTGCTGATTCTCTTAGTATCACTCGTACACGTTTGCGTTGACCAGGTGGAAGCAGTATTTGCTTTGGGCTTACTAATACCGCTGCAGTACGTGGATCGGTTAGCTCGACTCGGCCAGGGTTTTCTGATTCAGGGTTGATTATTTCTGCCGCATTTAGGTCGAGATAGATTTTGAAGTCGCCGTTATTTTTGACTTCAATATCTTGAACCAACTTATCGGGTGAAAATTCAATTACAGAGCGATTGACTGAAAGTTGCGCTGTAGCCGTTTGTGACAATGCCAGCCCAGCTACCATCAGGCCTAGTTTGGAGATGTCTTTAAAGATTTTGATCATGCGTCGTATCTGCCATTTTTTTAATTGTTATGCCTGAATTTGCTAGCGGCAGCCCCTTAGGTACCTTCATTTTAGGCCATGGTTTTTCGTAGCGCACCCCACTTTAGATGGGCTAGATGTGAATAGCTTCCTAAAGCGGCAGGAGAAACTGTGTAGCACACGGGAATATTACCTAGTGAAGTTACAAAAGGCCTGTTCGGCTGCCGATACGGATCTCAGCTAGGGGATGGCAGTTTATCTTCTCGTTACGGCAGCGTATCGAAAGCGTCCGTTCCTAGTTTTCCTAGACGTAAATAACAATGAGAATAATAAAATTTATGAAGAACTTTAAACTTGCGGTATTGGCTTCAGCTTTGGTTACATCTGGTTCGTTAATGGCGGCCCAAGACGGCAACTTAGGTGGTACTTCTGCAGGCGAATCACTAGTAACCATCATTAAGGAAAACGCTGTACAAATAAGCGATGTGGCAGATCTTGATCTAGGCTCACACGCAACTCTTGCAGCTGATGTATCCGCTAACGATGATGTTTGTGTTTTCAATTCAACTGCAGCCTATAGTATTACGGTGAGCTCTGCTAACGGTGAATTTAAATTGATGAATGGCGCAGCTGAAATTCCTTATTCAGTTGAGTGGTCTGCTAATAGTGGGGCTGCAGCTCCTCTCGCACACGGTGCAGCGCTGGCGTCTTTGGCTGGTGATCGTACGAGTCTGAATTGCAATGGTGGCACTAATGCTAATTTTAGCGCGACTGTAGCCGCGGCTGATTTTAATGCAGCTGGCCCAGGCACTTACACTGATACATTAACCCTTCTAGTTGAGCCTGAGTAAGGCTTCATTCTTGTTTTGATGGACGCGGGCTCACTGCCCGCGCTCTTTCATCAAAATTTTTGATTAATTGTTCTGTAAATTGCTATGAACAAGGTTCCGACATTATTTAAGAAGGTAGTTTCAAGGCTCGGCGTGTTGGTGCTGGTAACAGGGTGCTTAACTAGTTCTGGGTTGTTGTATGCGCAAAGTGCATCGACAGACACCGAAGTTGCAATTACTAAATCTGAAGCAGTCAAGATCAGTAATATTGATGATTGGCTGATTGGCGTATTCACCGCAACCGACTCGATTAACACGATTCAATATAATTGGGATGCGGAGTGTGTATACAGTTCTACTGGCAGTTATAAAGTAGAAATTATTAGTCAAAACGGAGGTGCAGACCTTACGCTTAAGAGCGGGCCCAACTCAATGAAGTACTGGATTTATTCCTTTTACCGAAGAGGCGCGAACTTTCGTATGCAAGGTTTTACTGATTCGAATTTTACGATTGATAATCTCAGTGGCAGTAGGCAACAAGATTGCAGCGATGAGGCCAATGCTGGCACTAATCTATGGTTCGCAGCACTCGTTCGCCCTGCTGATTTCAACCCAGCTCCACCAGGGATCTACCAGGATCTGGTGACGCTGTTGGTGAGCCCGTTATAACGATCGATGCGGCTCTTTTTTTCATTCACACTGTTTTTGTTGCTGTCATGGTCTTCGATCGTGACAGCCAACAGTGTGTCTGTTGAAGGGGATCTTTTTCTAGGAGTTTGGTCGCCAATGCAGAGCCGATGGGAGTCCCGTGTTCCTGTTTGTGTGTCCAGCGATGCCAGCCAATCCCCTTACCGACTTGTGGCTTTTGGCCAAAACCCTAGCCAATTTGCGCTAACCAACGAGCTAGATGACCAAGTTCGCTACAAAGTGCTTTGGCACACCGGCAAAAATTACCAGCGCCGGGATCATCTTGCCCCTTCTGTTCCCTCGAGCCGAGTCTATGGAAACGCCGGAAATTGCCAATCTAAGCCTACTGGCTACATCCGAGTCCGCTTAAACAAGCAAGATATCGATAAAGCCATTCCGGCGATTTATCAAGACACCTTAGTGATCATGTTGTCGCCGCTTTAGCCCAGTCTATTGGATTGAGCGATAAACATACACCCGAACCAGAATATCCAGTATAATTGGCGGTTCTCTAACGAGGCGCCACGTGCGCCTTAAGCAAGATTGACTGGAATTCACATGGTAACAATACGCTTGTCCCGAGGCGGCGCCAAAAAACAGCCGTTTTATCACATAGTTGCGACAGATAGCCGCGCACGTCGTGACGGTCGCTACATCGAACGCTTGGGTTATTACAACCCGGTTGCTCGTGGTGATGCAGTCGCACTCAATCTAGATCTGGAACGTGTTGACTACTGGGTCGGTGTTGGCGCTCAAATGAGCGATCGCGTTAAAAAAGTCGTAAAAGGCTATCGTAAGGAGCATGCAGCCGCTTGATGGCAAGCGTCCTGAGGACTTAGGTGAAGTCTTAAACGACTTCATAGCTCTGGGGCGTGTCAGCGGACTTTTTGGTGTTAAAGGTTGGGTCAAGGTCTTCTCCGACACACAGCCTAGAGAGAACATCACTCAATACAGCGCTTGGTGGCTTAATAACGCCGAGAGCACACAAGATTGGAAAGAAATAAAGGTCGTGCAGGCACGACCTCACGGTAAAACCATAATTGCTTCATTTGAGGGGATAACCACTCGTGAAGCAGCGGCTAAACTCATTGGCCAGCAAGTCGCGATACCTCGCAGCTTGCTGCCAGAAGCTCAAGAAGATGAGTACTACTGGGCTGATTTGGTAGGCTGTAATGTTGTTTCGGTGTCAGGTGACGAAATGGGCTTGGTCGACAGTCTGTTTGAAACCGGTGCTAACGATGTATTGGTCGTGAAAAGAAACAAAGGCAGTGATAACAGTGAAGTATTGATCCCTTGGGTCATTCCTGATGTCATTACCTATATTGATATACCCGCCAAGCAAATAGTTGTGGATTGGGATCCAGACTATTGAGCGGAATGACTGGGCAGGATGGCTAACGTGCGATTCGCCGTTATTACAGTACTGCCGGATCTCATAACGGCTACGCTACAACAAGGTGTTGTCGGCAGAGCAGTTGGTAGCGGCAAGATCACTGTTAGTTTGCACAACCCGCGGGATCACACCCAGGATGTGCACAGAACGGTTGATGATCGACCATTTGGTGGTGGGCCCGGCATGGTGCTAAAGCCCGAGCCAGTTGGGCTGGCTATTGAAGAGGCCCGAAAAAGTTTACCGGATGCGCCGGTGGTGTATTTATCGCCACAGGGGCGTCAGTTTGATCAACCAGTGGCGCGCGTTTGGTGCGAACACGGGTCGCTGATATTACTTTGCGGTCGTTACGAAGGCATCGACGAGCGCATCATTGATCAGCATGTTGATGAGGAAGTCTCGTTAGGGGATTTTGTTATCAGCGGTGGGGAACTAGCCGCAGCCGTCATCATTGATGTGGTGTCGCGGTTACAACCGGGGGTGCTTGGGCATCCGTCGTCAGCAATCGAGGATTCCTTTGAATCCAGCCTGCTTGACCATCCGCATTACACGCGGCCGGAAGCTTATAACGGGCAGGGAGTACCCGACGTTTTACGCAGTGGCGACCATGCAAAAATTGCACGTTGGCGGCGGCAGCAAAGCGTCAAAAGAACACAGGATCGTCGTCCGGATTTGCTACTTGAGGCTAATCTAGACAACGCAGATAAACAGTATTTACAACAGTTTGACGGGCCAGGCCCAACAAGCACGAAGGCAGAAAAGAAATGAGCAAAATCATTGATGCAATCAACGCCGAGCAAATGGGCAAAGAGATCCCTGCATTTTCAGCAGGCGACACCATTACGGTTCAGGTAAAGATCAAAGAAGGCGAACGTGAGCGTTTGCAGGCATTTGAAGGCGTAGTTATTGCCAAGCGTAACCGCGGCCTTAACTCTGCATTCACTGTGCGTAAAATTTCACACGGTGAAGGTGTTGAGCGTGTATTCCAAACCTATAGCCCGCTGGTCGATTCAATCGAAGTTAAGCGTCGCGGTGATGTCCGTCGTGCGAAGCTTTACTACCTACGAGGCCTTACTGGCCGCGCAGCTCGAATCAAAGAAAAATTGTCTTAATATTTTAGAATTTAAAATTGTTATAGAAACTATTGAAATCACTGGCCTCTCAATCATGAGATGGCCAGTTGGCACATCGCCAATCGAAGCACTCAGGTTTTGCCCTCATGACTGATACCAAAACAGAATCAATGCCGTTTCAGGCAGAAGTAAGCCAACTTCTGCAATTGATGATTCATTCGCTTTACAGCAACCAAGAAATCTTTTTGCGTGAACTTATCTCTAACGCATCCGATGCCTGCGACAAATTGCGTTTTGAAGCAATAGCCGATAGCAAATTATTAGAAGATAACAGCGACCTAGCCATCACGGTATCGTTTGATAGCGAGGCAAATACAGTTACGGTCAGTGATAACGGTATCGGTATGGATCGCGATGACGTTATTAATAACATTGGTACTATCGCAAAATCGGGCACTAAAGCGTTTCTTGAATCACTGACAGGTGATCAAAAAGCGGATGCACAGCTTATTGGTCAATTTGGTGTTGGCTTTTACTCAGCATTTGTTGTAGCAGACAAAGTGCAGCTAAACACTCGTAAAGCTGGAGCTAAAAATGATCAGGGTATTAGTTGGGAATCAGATGCTTCAGGCGGTTATACCTTAAGTGAGATTGATAAGCCGGTTCGAGGCACGGAAGTCGTGCTTCATCTTAAAGATGAGTCAAAAGAGTTTGCTGATAATTTTCGCCTGCGTCATGTCATTAAAAAATATTCTGACCACATAACCTTCCCGATCATGATGCTTGAGCAGGTAGCGCCGCTAACGGATGAGCAAACGGAGGCAGGTGAAGTGCAAGCCGCTGCAGAGCTAGAACAAGTTAATGCGGCATCGGCCCTTTGGACTAAGTCTAAATCTGAGATATCAGACGAAGATTATCAAGAGTTTTACAAGCAAGTTTGCCAAGATTACGAAGCGCCATTAACGTGGGCTCATAATCGGGTTGAAGGTAATCTTGAATACACCTCGCTATTGTTTATACCTGCCAAAGCGCCTTTTGATTTATACGATGCTTCTATGCAGCGTAACGGTATCAAGCTGTTTGTGCAGCGTGTATTCATCATGGATGAAGCTGAAAAACTGATGCCCCGATATTTGCGGTTTGTGAAGGGCTTGGTTGATAGTAACGACCTGCCGCTTAATGTGTCGCGCGAGATTTTGCAAAACAACAAAGTGATTGAATCGATCCGTAAGGCTTCATCTAAAAGAGTACTAACACTTCTAGAAAACTTAGCTGACAAAGAGCCCGAAAAGTACAAAACGTTCTGGGCAGAATTTGGTAGCTGCCTTAAAGAAGCGCCAGGTGAAGATCACGCCAACAAAGATCAAGTTGCGAAGCTGTATCGATTTAACTCAACTCATAATAGTGACGCTAACGAACAAACTAGCCTCGATGATTACATAGGCCGCATGCAGCCCGGCCAAGATAAGATTTATTACATTACTGCTGATAGCTTGTCGGCTGCCAGCAATAGCCCCCATCTAGAAATATTTAAAGAAAAGGGTATCGAAGTGGTGCTGATGCATGATCGCGTTGACGAATGGATGATGACTTACCTCAACGAATACGAGCAAAAGCCATTTGTCTCTGTGGCTAAAGGTGATCTTGATCTAGCTGGTGTTGGCAAAGATTCAAGCGAGACAGAAACAGAGAAGGCGGAGGCCGAGAAGAGATTGGCTGAAGCTGAGCCGTTAATCAAGCGAATAAGTGCGATACTAGATAACGACACCAGCGAAGTTCGAGCATCGACAAGATTGACCAGTTCGCCAGCTTGTGTGGTGTTAGCTGAGCACGAGATGGCTTTGCATATGCAACAATTGCTTAAACAAGCTGGGCATGAAGTACCCGATAGTAAACCTATACTTGAGGTTAACCCAGAGCATCCGATTTTAGCGCTGCTCGATCAAGAACAAGACGAGGAGCGCTTTGCAGATTGGTCTCGTTTATTGCTTGATCAGGCACTTTTGGCTGAAGGTGGGCAACTTGAGGACGGGGCAGGGTTTGTAAAGCGTATGAATGAGCTATTTTTGGCCATGGGTCAATCAAGTTAACGAGCAAGTCAAAAATTAATCAGCAGATCAGCTTGGCGCACTGCTACCGAACGGCTAGACTATAGCGATCAGGCCTCTTTATAAATGAATTTGAACTAGATGAACGTAATGAGAATCAAACTGTTATTGGTTGGTGTGGTACTGGCTGCGGTACAGTCAACCTCAATGGCTGCAGGCGACGCAGAAGAGGGCCAAAAATTGGCTCATACTTGCCTAGGTTGCCACGGTGTTAAACATTACGTTAATACGTATCCTACGTATAAAGTGCCACTTATTGCTGGTCAGCACGAGTCATACATCATTGCGGCGTTAAAGGCTTATCGCTCCAAGCAACGTGCACACAAAACGATGCAAGCTAATGCTAGCGATCTAACTGATCAAAACATGGAAGACGTAGCGGCGTACTTTGCAGGCCTAGGTGCCGAAGCCAAGAGTGGATCTAAAATAGCAGACGAGCCTCTAGCAGCGACTTGCATGACTTGTCATGGCCCAGGCGGTTTGTCAACTATCCCAACCAACCCAATTTTGGCTGGTCAGTATGAAAGCTATATCGAGCAGTCGCTTTATTCGTACCGCTCGGGTGAGCGTAAGAACCCCATAATGGGTGGTTTTGCATCTACGTTAAGTGACGAAGATATCGGTAAACTGGCCGAGTATTTTTCAGCCCACAATGGGCCATTGCGTACCGCTGATTAGTCGGGCTTGTTCTTAGTAGCTTGTTGAGCTATTGTCGCGATCTGATCTTCGATATCTCGCGGCATTTGAATGTGAAAACCCTGTGATTCGATGTTGCTAATGACTGTGGCTGGATCTTCTTGGCCCAGCTTACGATCACTAGTGAGCATGAAGCTCAAAGCGAGTTCGGGTTCACCCATTTGTAGCGAAACTGCATCGGGCAACTCGCATTTGTCGATTGTGTTGGGCAGGTACAGATACAAGCCGTCTTTTTTGGAACTGCGATAAACGTAGGTGTGCATGGAAAATTGCAAGCTTAAATGTCAGTGGTAAGGATAACCACATAGTGAGTCAAAATCTGTCTGACATTGAAAAAATGCGACTAGATAAGTGGCTTTGGGCTGCACGTTTTTTTAAAACGCGATCGCTGGCGACAGATGCCATCGCTAAAAACCAGATTAAAGTCGGCGGCCAGCGAGTGAAGCCGTCTCGCAATATAGCCATAGGCGATACAGTATTGGTTGAGAAGCCGCCGTACAGCCAAGAACTAACGATTATTGGTTTGTCAGAACAACGGCGCCCGGCGAAGGAGGCGCAACTGTTGTATGAAGAGCTGCAGTCGAGTATTGAGCGGCGCGAAACTCTGGCTAATCAATTACGGGTTGAACGACAAATGAATCCACGCTTTATCAGCGATGGAAAGCCAAGCAAAAAACAACGCCGGCAAATAATTCGTTTTCAAAATGTACAGGACGCACCTGATTCTGACACTGATCAAAAAGTTGGTCCAAAAAGTTGATCCAAAATAATGAATAACAAACAACAGTTGAGCTTATCTTGAGCACTTCACCTAAAGCTAAGGTAGCGAAAAAAACGGCAGCCAAAAAAGTTGCAAGTAAGATAGCTACCAAGAAAACAGTAGCCAAAAAGGCGGCAGCTAAGAAAGTTGCCAGTAAAAAAGTGGCTGGTAAAAAAACCGTTAGCAAAAAGTCGGTTAGTAAAAAAGCGGCCAGTAAAAAGACGGCCAGCAAAGTCACTAGTAAGGTTGGCAATAAAAAGGCAGCTAGTAAAGTCGCCAGTAAAAAGGTAGCGTCGGAAAAAACGCCAGCGCCAAAAGCTACGAAAAAGAAAGTGACAAAAAAAGCGACTCCAGCGAAAGCTCAGGCTGAAAGTGTTGATGTAGCCAAGCCAGCGGCTAAGCCAAAAACTGCAAAACCAGCAGTTGCCGAAAAGAAACCCGCGGCTCAAAAGGTGAAAAAGGAGAAGGCATTGAAGCCATCGCTTGCAAAGGAAGATGCAGTAGCATCGGGTGCCACAGCCCTCATTGTGCCGCAATCGGAGCACAGTGTTTCACGCAATTCAATAAGCAGAAACGCACTTAAGGTACTAACCCGGCTTCATGAAGAGGGCTATGCCTCCTATCTGGTTGGCGGCGGTGTGCGCGATGCGCTTGTGGGTATTCAGCCAAAAGATTTTGATGTGGCTACCAATGCAAGCCCAGAGCAGGTGAAGGAATGCTTCAGAAATTCTCGCATTATTGGCAGGCGGTTTAGACTAGTGCATGTCGTGTTTGGTCGAGATGTGATTGAAGTTGCTACGTTCCGTGCAGCTCATGATAAAGGCGATGGCGGCGAAACAGAAGAATCCTCCGGCAGAATCGTCAGAGATAACGTATTCGGCACTATAGACGAAGACGCGATGCGCCGCGACTTCTCAGTAAATGCCTTGTACTACAACATTGCCGATGATTCGGTCGTAGACTATTGCGGCGGCTTACAAGACATCGATAAAAAATTGTTCAAGCTGATCGGTGATCCGCAAGTGCGTTGTGAAGAAGATCCAGTACGCGTGCTTCGCGCCGTACGCTTAGCTTCGAAACTTAAGTTCGAAATACACGAAGACACCCTAACGGCGATGAGAAAAACGGCGCACTTACTTGCGCAAACACCGCCTGCTAGATTGTTTGAAGAAGTACTAAAGCTATTTCAAGGTGGCTACGCGCAGCGTAGTTTTAACGCCGTTAGAGAACATGATTTACTCCAGTATCTTTTCCCCATGTTGTCAGAGCGTTTAGAGGACGAAGACGAAGAGATTATTCAAATGTTGGATGCTGCGCTAAGCAACACTGATAAACGCGTAGCGCAAAACAAGCCGATTACTCCGGCTTATTTATTGGCGTTTATGCTTTGGCCAGAAATCGAAGAACAGGCTATTGCACTTGTGGCTTCTGGACATCCTGCTAACGAAGCGTTGCATACTGCAACCGATAGAGTTATGGCAGAGCAGCTTCAAGTCATCTCCATCCCGCGCCGTTTCTCGGGCCCTATGCGTGAAATTTGGCTTCTTCAACCTCGGTTGGAACACGCCCAAGGCAATCGTGCATTGAAGCTAATGGAAGATCGTCGATTTAGAGCGGCGTATGATTTCCTATGCTTGCGTGCTGGCGTAGACGAACGGCTAGAAGCTTTAGCGGATTGGTGGACACGTATCCAAGAACTAAGCGGTGATAAGCAACAAAGTGAGTTAAAAAATAAGCCTCGCGTTGATAGCATCTGGGGTGCGGGCAGTGATAATGCGCAAGAGCCACATCGAGGCAATCGTAACCACGGTAAGCGACCTCAGGGTAAAAAAGTCCACGGCAAAAGAACTCACGGTAGACGACCGCAAGGCGCGCAAGGCAATTCACAAGGTAATTCACAAGGTAATTCACCGGGAAATAACTCACAGGGAAACCATTCGCAGCCATATAACCCACAAGGCAACAACCCTCAGGGCGGGCAAGGTAGCGGCGGTCAGGGCAGCAATCACGGCAAAAAACCTCAAGGCAAAAAGCGCTGGGCGAGGCGTAGGAGATCCGGTCCGAAAAATGCCCAAGGTGGCCAGGGTGGCAATCATAGCGGTGGTGGTAATTACGGTGGCGGAGGAAATAGTGGTGGCAACGGTAACGGCAACTCCTTAGGCTAGTTGACGTGTCGTCAACTGATTCGATAACTACGCAGGTATTTATTGGCTTGGGTAGCAATATGAAAGAGCCGCTAGCCCAGCTAAAAGGGGCCGTTGCGGCACTACGCAGTTCGCCGGGCATTGGTAATGTTGTATGTTCATCTGTTTATCAAACAACACCGATGGGCCCCGCGGATCAACCAGACTATATCAATGCAGCGGTTCAATTCGATACAACGCTGTCCCCAATCCAACTACTTGATCGCACTCAGTTAATAGAAAACCGAGCTGGGAGAATTAGAGATAGGCGCTGGGGGCCACGATCCCTAGATTTAGATCTGTTGTTGTACGGACAACAAATTATTAACTCACTCCGGCTAACCGTGCCTCATTCGGGTATTGCTGAGCGTTCGTTTGTGTTGTATCCCCTTGCTGATTTAGCGCCATGTTTGAGCATACCGGGCAAGGGTAAGTTGAGTGATCTTCTAGATCGCTGTCCACAATTGGGCATCACGCGACTACAATCATCATTATGAAAAAGCAATTTATTGCAGTTGAAGGGCCGATCGGTGTCGGTAAATCTACATTAGCTAATTTATTAGCTGATGCGGGCAGTGCGTATCATCTGCAGGACACTGAAAACACTAATCCGTATTTGTCTGCGTTTTATACGCAGGGAAAATCCATGGCCTTTCACACCCAAATGCACTTTTTAATGTCGCGTTTGCAAGTGTTAGAAAACCCAGCCGTGGTTAAGCCGGTGCAGCCAATCGTTGCAGATTTTATGTTGGAAAAAGATCGCTTATTTGCCGAGTTAACACTTGATGAACAAGAGTGGTGGATGTATGCCGGCCTATATGAGCGCATGACAGCTAACTGTCCAAAGCCTGACTTTGTTATCTATCTTCAAGCACCATTGTCACGCTTGATTCAGCGAATAGAAAAGCGGGGCATCCCAGATGAGCAGCGAATCGATAGCCATTACTTGCAGCAAGTGATTGATCAATATGAGCAGTTTTTTCATAACTACACCAGCACGCCACTGCTTATCGTCAATGCGGCTGACATCAATTTGGTCGATAATTCGTCAGATATCAATGCGCTATTGAGTCAAATTAGTAGCATTGAAGGTGGTCGACACTTCTACAATCCGAGTGTTGTAAAGGCCTGATTGGCCAATATTCATTGAGTGAACCTTAAACGAACCTGAATATCGGTTTTTTTGCCCCTGCCGAGGCTCTAAATCAATCTTTCTTCACTAGATACGTTGTATTTATTGCACTAAACCCGCCTGATAGGCGAAAATACAGTTTAGTAACCCTAATGGATTGAAAAATGTCGGAAAGACAAAAATTGCGGATCGCCCTGCTTGAAGATAATCCAGACCAAGCGTCGCGCGTGTCTGGTTGGATCGAGGATAGAGACTATCACTGTGGTGTTTTTTCAACAGCTGATGATTTCCAGCGAGCTTTTAGAAAGTCTAGCTACGATGTAGTAGTGTTGGATTGGGAACTACAATCTGGCAGTTCAGGCTTAGAAGTCTTGCATTGGATTCGTAAAACGCTAACCAGCGATATCCCAATTATTTTTGTAACGGCCCGTCAGGCTGAAGAAGACATCGTTACTGCACTACAAGCTGGGGCGGATGACTACTTAGCAAAACCGGTTCGTCAACACGAGCTGCTTGCTAGGCTTTATGCCTTAGCTCGTCGTGCGCAACCAGAAACTGAAATTCTTGAATGCCCGCCGTACACGTTTGATACATCAAACCGACAAGTACTGCTAACGGGTGAGCAAATCAAGCTGACTGAAAAAGAATATGAACTGGCTTTGTTTTTATTCCGCAATCGAGGCCGCGTGTTGTCGCGCCAGCATTTGCTAACGTCTGTATGGGGTACATCCGCTGAGCTCAATACTCGTACTGTTGATACACACGCAAGCCGTTTGCGCAAAAAACTTAAGTTGCTAGCGTCTGAGCGATGGAAGCTTACCTCCATTTATCAGCACGGCTATCGTCTTGAGGAACACACCAGTAACGACTAACTAGATGGCTGCCAAGTCACGACCCAGTGGTATAACACCTTTATGGCTGCTGGGTTTTCTAGTCCTTTTGCTATCTTTGACCGGTGTGTTGTTGTGGAGTGATGCAACTCGCAAACTGGATCGCTTGTTACACGATAGTTGGGTGCGATTTAACCAACGTGTCCCGCATGAAAACGTCGTTATAGCGGCCATTGATCCAACCAGCTTGCGCCAAATTGGGCGCTGGCCGTGGCCTCGAGATGTTCAAGCCTTACTCTACAATCAATTGGCTGACCTTGACGCTGCTGCTGTGGTTGCCGATGTGCTTTACACAGAGCCTGACGCCGATAGCTCGATGGATCAGTTACTCGTTGAATCACTAGAGCGCCAAAAGCTCACGATTTTGCCTGTGTTTACAGAAGGCAATCAAGGTCAAAACGGAGCGGAGAAACTTCCCTTACCTGCCTTAACTCAATTGGTTACCGATCTAGGTCATATTCATTTGCCGATCGATGACGATGGCATCGTGCGCCGGGTCTATTTAAAAGCAGGTTACAGCAGCCCACATTGGTCGTCGCTTCCGCTCGCCGCCTACCTGCAATCGTCCGCTTCCGATCAGCGTGCGTCAATTGAACTGCCAGGAAAGCGCGTTAAAAGTTTGGGTAATACCAACTTTCAGTGGGTGCAGGATTACGAAGTGTTGATTCCGTTTTATGGGCCGAGTGGGACCATTCCGAGCGTATCGGCCTTAAGCTTAATTAACGGGAAAGCTGACCCTGAAGCCATTCGGGGCAAAACTGTATTTGTGGGCATTACCGGTACTGGGCTAAGTGATGTGGTTCCAACGCCGGTATCTGCATTAGATCAGCCTGTGCCTGGTGTAGAGATACACGCCAATATTTATTCTGCGTTGCTAGACAATAGTTTGGTAACCCGTGTTGATGGTTGGCTTAACTTTGCTGTGGCGCTGCTGTTGTTACCGCTCATGTTATTGGTGTATTCACGCGCAGCAACCCGATGGGGATTAGCAATGGCCTTGGTTGGAGCATTGCTGCCGATAGCATTGAGTTTTGTGATTTATTTCTTTGGCAAGCTTTGGTATCCGCCTTTGTCAGCAAGCGTACCCATACTCGTTAGTTACTTGCTTTGGAGTTGGCATCGACTCAGCTATGTCAGTGGTTTCTTAGAGCAAGAAAACGCCCAACTAGTGCCAGCGCTTGAAGCAGTTGATCGTACTGATAATGCAGCCTTAGAATCTTTTTTTAAGAATGCTGCAATGCATCTACCGATAAAAGCGTGGCAGTTTTCTGCGCGAGGGCAGTTGGTTGAAGGTGGTGATTCGATACCCAATTTGCCAGATCAAACTGGTGGAGAAAGCTGGTTACATCGCGATAACTACTACAAGAAAAACTATCCCACACCGGGCAAACTATCGATCTCCTTAGAAGTTGAAGACAGTGAGGTAGGAAAGCAGCTAACGCGTTATATCGATTCACTTGCACGTGTTCAGTTGCGTCGCAAGCCTGGCAGATTTACAGGCTCGATAGAGAAGCTTCAAGTTAGTGCACTCAAACTTAGCGACCAAATGGCCACGCTTCGTGGCATCAAAGTATTCACAGAAACTGTTTTAGCAGGTAGCCCTGCAGGTTTCATCGTTTGGAATGCGGCGGGTGAAATGGTTAGAAGTAACCCATTGATACGCGAATTGTTTCCAAGGTTGCGCGCAGCGCCGTTGTTGATTGATTTTATCAAAGAGCTAGATCACGACCCCAGTAAAAGTGCTGATTTAAAGTTGCTTCGTGAGCTAATACTAGAAAGTAAATCTTGGCAGATCATCAAAGTCGATGGTGAGCGTGAGTTTATTGTTAATTTTAGTGCTGTTGGTGAGCAGCTGAGTGAACGATTGATTTGCGCTTCGGTGGTGGATGTGTCTGATATACGTGGCGCGGAGAGAGCAAGGGCTGAGATGGTTGATTATCTATCTCATGATTTACGATCACCGTTGATTTCTGCGATGTATGGATTAGAAGAGATCGATGAAGAGCACAGTGCACAAACAGAGCGAGTAAAAAGCAATATCAACCGCAGCTTGCAAATGATGGATGACTTGCTGCACGTGGCGCGAGCGGATAGTTTGCGAGCGGATAATTTTTCTGAAGTGTTGTTTAATTCTGTTATTGATAATGCGCTGGATCAACTACTTCCGCAGGCCCGGAAACGTAAAATCTCCATCGATGTTGATACAGAGGATGATGACTTTTGGCTGCTAGGTGATGCCTCGTCGCTCGAAAGAGCTGTGGTGAATATTGTGGGTAACGCGATCAAATATTCTGAAGACGGCGGTGAAATCACCATCGAAATTTTCCGTAAAGAAAGTTCGGTGCAATTACATGTAACCGACGACGGTGTTGGTATAGACCCTGCCATGATGGGTGATCTATTTACGCGTTTTAAGCGTGATGCCAAGGTGGCTGATAAATTTCAAGGTATCGGTTTGGGCTTAGCATTAGTTGCACGTGTGGTGTCCCAGCACGGCGGAGAAGTGCATGCTGAGAGCCCGGGTAAGGGCACCAAGATTGTATTGCAACTGCCGTTACGAGCAGAGTTACTTACTGATTAGAGGCTGCCGTTACTGTTCTGACGCTACCCTTTTCGTCAGATAACAATAAAAGATTTGCTGGCCTTGCTGCAAACAACCCATTGGTGACTACGCCGGTAATATCATTGATGGTTGACTCAAGCGTAAGCGGATCGTCAATGGTAAAGCCGTGGCAATCGATTATTTCGTTGCCGTTATCAGTACGTTTGCCTTCGCGGTATTCAGGGTCAGCACCGAGCTTCACAATCTCTCTAGCAACGTAGCTACGAGCCATCGGGATAACTTCAATAGGCAATGGAAACTCTCCGAGCACATTAACTAGCTTGGAGTCATCAGCGATGCAAATAAATTGTTGGCTAGCCGCAGCAATGATTTTCTCGCGCGTTAGGGCAGCACCGCCACCTTTTATTAATTGCAATTCTGGATTGGCTTCGTCAGCGCCGTCGATGTAGAGCTCTAGGCTGCCACAACTATTGAGATCCAGCATATCGTAGCCATGAGCTTTTAAGCGCTCAGCTGTGGCTTCAGAGCTGGCGACAGCGCCCGCTAGATCGATGTTGCGGGCAGCTAATGCATCGATGAATTCGTTTACGGTGGAGCCGGTGCCTACGCCTAAGATAGTGCCTGGTTTGACGTGCTCTACCGCAGCTAGGGCGACAGCTTTTTTAGCAGCTTGCATGGAGTTAAAGTTTCAGTTGGTGATATGACCCACAAGTGGACCGAAAACCGGTACATTGGTATTTTACAACCAGATTACAGCACGACCGCATGAGTGGGTTTCACGAGCAGTATATCAAACGCATTCTCAGCGCGAGGGTTTACGATGTAAGCCTAGAAACTCGCCTGCATAATGCATCATTATTATCCCAACGCATTGATAATAATGTGTTGCTCAAACGCGAAGATGAACAACCCATCTTCTCGTTTAAGTGTCGCGGCGCCTTCAATCGAATATTTCAGCTGAGCCAAACCAAAACCCTCAGCGGCGTTATTGCCGCTTCTGCTGGCAACCATGCTCAGGGCGTCGCGTTAGCAGCAAATAAATTGGGCTTAAAAGCCATCATCGTTATGCCCGAAACCACACCTAGCATTAAGGTAGAGTCGGTAAAGAGTTTAGGAGCTCAAGCGATACTGCACGGTGATGATTTTGATGCGGCGCTCGAGCGCGCGCTGGTTCTGGCTGACGAATACCAATTCGAATTTATCCATCCCTTCGATTCACCCGATACTATTGCTGGGCAAGGTACCGTCGCGGTCGAACTGTGTAGACAGCATCCCGAACCTATCGATGCAGTGTTTGTGCCCGTGGGTGGTGGTGGGCTAGCGGCCGGTGTCTCGGCTTATCTAAAATATTTGCGGCCTGAAATCAAAGTCATCGGTGTGGAGCCGGTTGAAGCTGCCAGCATGCACAATGCACTCAAGGCTGATGAAAGAATCATTCTGTCTCAAGTCGGTTTATTTGCCGACGGCGTAGCAGTTAAGCAGGTGGGAGAAGAAAATTTTCGCGTATGCCGAGAATTTCTCGATGCAGTGGTATTAGTTAGTGTTGATGAAATGGCATCCGCAATCAAGGATATTTTTACTGATACACGTACCCTGGTGGAACCTGCTGGTGCATTGGCTGTTGCTGGCCTCAAGCGCTACGTTAGTGATAATAAAATAAAAGAACAAACATTGATTGCAGTAAACAGTGGTGCCAATATCAACTTTGATCGCCTACGCCACGTAGCAGAGCGCGCTGAAATTGGCGAAAACCGCGAAGCGCTCTTTGCTGTCACTATTCCAGAGCGGCCCGGTAGCTTCCGGCGCTTCTGCGAAATTCTCGGGCGACGCAGTATCACTGAGTTTAACTATCGCTATTCAGACGAGGCCAGCGCGGTAGTGTTTGCAGGCGTTGAAATAAGTGATGCTGAAGAAGAACGGCTTGAAATCGTTAAGGCGCTAGAAGCCAATGGTTATCAAGTGCTCGATATGACGCACAACGATACCGCTAAATTGCACGTGCGCCACATGGTTGGTGGTAACGCCGGCCTAAGTAACGAACGCCTACTGCGCTTCCGCTTCCCTGAACGCCCCGGTGCATTATTAGATTTTCTTGATCAGGTTGGCGAACGCTGGAACATCAGCCTGTTTCACTATCGCAATCACGGTGCGGCATACGGTCGAGTTTTAGTAGGCGTGCAATTACCTAAAACCGAACAACAACAGTTTGATCAGTTTATTGAGCGATTAGGGTTCAAAGCAACGGATGAAACTGATAACGAAGCTTATACAGCCTTTTTGCGATAACTTGTGCTTAGGCATTCACTTTAGCGCGTTACTACAACAGATCAGCCCTTACGTGGGTAAATATTTTTATCGGTAATGACCATATCCAGGGGCACATCCCACCATTCATGAAATACCGTCTCTGATTTTTGGCACTCGTGAGCTACGCCAATGAGCATAGGCTGCTGTTCGCCTTCACGCCTGAATGCAAAACTTTTATCGTAAAAACCGCCACCCATGCCCATGCGATTTGCGGCGCTATCAAACGCCACTAGGGGTACCAAAATGCAATCTAACTCCTCGGGTTTTAAATAACTTTTAACAGGGATATCTGGTTCAAGTAAGCCAAACCGTTTTTTTACCATTGGAGTTTGATCGCTGAATGGCGCAAACAGTAAGGTTTCATCGTTAACGATGGGTAGTGTTGTTACAGCGCCATTGGCGCGAGCGTCTCGTAGCAATGCGTCTACTGAGATTTCTCCACGAACCGCCAGGTAGCCTGCAATACAACTTTTATCGTTAATGAAAGGCTTACACAGCGCTTGAAGGTTGCTGGCTGCGGCGTTGAGTTGTTCTGGGGTTAACTCTAAGCGTAGTGCTTGTTTATTGCGGCGCAAGTCGTCGCGTTTAGAAGTGTTGTTCGCAGTGTTGTTCATAGGTAAGCATTGAGCAATAAAAAGTGTATCAACCACGAATGCCGTTTTTGGTGTGCTACCTTGAACCAATCGGTTCAGGTGGGAACATCCGGAATCGCTTCAGGCTTTCCGCCGTAGCGGACATGCACAACAGCAACCACCGGCACGGTTCCCGGGGTGAGAAATTAGGCTCAAGGGATATACCCAACCGAATAACAAACACCGCAGAAGATACAGAACCAGCGTAGCATGAACTTCTCGTTGTTGTGAATAACAATGATGTTACGAAAAAATGTTTACGCTAACTAATACGCAGATAAACGCTAAGCATCTTCGTGTAATAAACTGTCAAGTTTTTTGTTGATGGTTTGTAAGCGTTCAGAAACGTTATCGTCACCTGGTTCGCTATTGCGTTCTGTCAGCAATGCATAAGCTGTGTTGATGGCAGTAACAATGGCAAGCTTCTCTGTGCTCGACGAATTATTTCTCATTCGTAAATCACGCATTGACTTATCCACATAAGCTGCAGCATCGGCCAATGCGTCTTCTTGCCCTGGTGCGCACGCTAACTGCACCTCTTTGTCAAGAATACGTAGTTTTACTGTATTGGCTTTACTCATTGACTTGCCTCCAGCGATTTAAGACGCATAATCATTTGCTCTACTTTTGAGCGTGCCTGTTCATTTTTTTCAATTAGGCGCGCACGTTCTTCGATAAGACTATTTTGCTGATCTTGGAGTGAGGCATTTTCCAGACGCAGTCGTTCGCACAAGCTGATTACATCTTGTAGCTTGGCTTCGATATCGCTGAGGCCCTGATTGAGCTCTGGTTGAGACATGCTTGATCCTGCGTGGAAAGACAGCGCATTGTATACTCAAGAACAGCTAAACTGGCAAGTGCTTTATAGTGACTTCACGATACGAAAACATTTCGATGGGGCTGTCGAATCTGGCAGTTACCATCTCCGCGGCGGAGTCACACGGTATGCTCGTGGGCCTGCTGTGCACTATGCCTTCAGGCGTCGCAAAAAAACACTGGTTCACCGAACTCCTTGATCTTGCAGGCGCATCCCCAGAATCTGTCGCCGGTAACGCAAGAGAGCTCAAAGAGTTAGACGACTGGTTCACAGAATCTGTCCAATTCATGAACGATCCTGATCTGAGTTTTCAACTGTTTTTGCCCGATGACAACGCAAGCTTTGTCGAGCGTCAAAATGCATTGGCCGATTTTTGCGCAGGCTACAACTACGGTTTTGGCATTGGCATGACTGGCAAGAGCAATCAAAAATTACCTGCAGACACACGCGAATTTCTAGAAGATATCCAAGCCATCGAAGCGGCAGACATAGCTAAGGGTGATCAGGCTGACGAAAACGCGTTTGTTGAGATCGCTGAATATGTTCGCATGGGTGTGTTGCTCGCGCACGAAGAGCATCAACCCGCTGCCCGTTCGAACAATGTGTCATCCACCACAAATAAGGTGCATTAGGTTGTGTTAACGAAAGCTGTGTTTACTAAGGCTCAGGCGGCCGAACTCAAACGACGTCGCCGGTCGTTGATGCGTATTATGGGTGATGGTGCCATTGCCATTTTGTCAGCCGCACCAGTTGCTACACGTAATCGTGATTCTCATTACGCCTATCGCCAAGACGGTAATTTTTATTACCTAAGCGGTTTTGATGAACCAGAATCTTTGATGGTGTTAATACCTGGGCGCAAGGCCGGTGAATTTATAATGTTTTGTCGCGAGAAGGATCCGCTGCAGGAAACCTGGCATGGGCGTCGTTTAGGTGTAGAAGCTGCGCCTGAAACCTTGGGCGCTGATGATGCGTTTCCAATCGCTGATATCGATGACATTCTTCCAGGCTTGATGGAAGGCCGTAAGCATGTGTACCACACGCTTGGTAAAGACCAAGCATTTGATGCGCAGTTGCTGGGTTGGTTGCAACACGCACGATCAACCCGTAGCGCAGGTGACGATCCTGATTCATTTATCTCGCTGGACTATCACCTGCACGAAATGCGCGTACACAAAAGCCGCAGTGAAATTGCACTGATGCGAAAGGCTGCCAAAATAACTGCAGCCGGTTTGAATACCGCTATGCGCGAATGTAAACCGGGCATGATGGAATATGAACTAGAAGCATGCTTAATCCATGAGTACACGCGATCAGGAGCTTGCCATGCTTTTTTGCCGATAGTAGGTAGTGGCGAAAACGGTTGCATACTGCATTACACCGAAAACAACAGCAAGCTCACCGATGGTGACTTAGTGTTGATTGACACGGGTGCAGAACACGAATGTTATGCCGGAGATATCACGCGAACGTTTCCAATAAATGGCAAATTCAGTAAAGCTCAAGCTGAGGTTTATAATATTGTGCTCAATGCAAATCTTGCCGGTATAGCTGCGGTTAAGCCGGGTAATCATTGGAATGATTCTCACGATGCAGCGGTGCAGGTACTGACAGAAGGTTTGCGCAAACTCGGTATATTGAAAGGCGCAGTCAAAAAATTAATCAAGGATGAGGCCTTTCGCCCGTACTACATGCATCGCACTGGTCATTGGTTAGGGTCTGATGTGCATGATGTAGGCGAATACCGAGTTGATAAGGATTGGCGCTTGCTTGAACCCGGAATGGTCTTAACTGTTGAGCCAGGTTTGTATTTGGGTAATGATAAATCGATACCCAAGCAGTATAGAAACATTGGTATCCGTATAGAAGATGATGTTGTCGTGACTAAAGATGGCTGCGATATTTTATCGAGTGATGTGCCCAAGCAGATTGATGAAATTCAAACCTTGATGGCTAATGGAAGCTGACACTGACATTCTGATTGTTGGTGGTGGCATGGTCGGTACGCCATTGGCGTTACTGTTGGCACAGCAAGGCTGGAAGGTAACGTTGCTGGATGCTGTAACGGATGCAGATACAGGTAATTCAGCTGCGCAAACACACCCCTTAGAACAAAGATGCACGGCTATCTCGGCTGGTAGCGTTGGGCTGCTGGATTCTGTTGGTTTATGGGATGCAGTAAAAGCTGACGCTTGCCCAATGACCAAAGTACATGTGTCGCAACAAGGTTTTTTTGGCACGGTGCGTATGCAGGCCAGTGACCATAATCTTGATGCGCTTGGCTATGTTGTTAACAATAATCATTACTTAACAGCACTACGTAGCCGCCTGTCTGATAGTGACGTGCAGCACATCATCGGTGCCCGCGCCGTGTCTTACCGTGCTGATGCGACTAGTGCGGCGGTTGCTTACAAAATAGATTTGGATGAAGGATCGGATGAAAAGACCATTTCTGCCCAGCTTGTCATAGCTGTAGATGGCATAGCGTCTACCATGCGAGATGCAGTGGGTATTGGTATTCGTCATCATAATTACGAGCAGTGTGCAGTATTAGGTTGTGTTGAGTTAGATCAGCCCCACGATAATGTTGCTTACGAGCGCTTTGCAGCTGGTGGACCATTGGCGATGCTGCCTCGCACCGGAAATATTGCTTCGTTTGTTTATTGTATTGATGCTAAAGATCAAAATCGTGTCGCCGTAATGGAAGCGGATGAGTTTCTTGCAATGATACAGCTTGAGTTTGGCCATCGTTTAGGCGTGTTCAAGCAAGTTGGTAAGCGAACCATTTTTCCGTTAACTCGAATTGAAGCGCAAGTTCAGCAGCGAGATCGTTTGCTGCTGCTGGGTAATGCTATGCGGCTTTTGCATCCCGTAGCGGGGCAAGGATACAACTTGGCCATTCGCGACGTAGCCGGGCTATTAAGTACACTGGGCTTAACTCCCGATGTTGATCCTGGTGACGCTTCTGTATTAGCAAGCTTTGTCAGCCTGCGTGAATCGGATCAAAATCGCATTGTAAAACTAACCGATGCTTTAGCGCGTGGTTTTCGTGGGTATTCAAAACTACCTGGGCATATTCGCGGAGCAGGCTTGTTAACAATGGCCGCTGTCCCACAACTGAGCCAACTCATCACAAAGCAAGGTTTAGGGTACGTAAAAAGCGCGCCAGCTGTACGCTAAATCAGTTCCGCACTACACTCAATGCAATGAATTTACAGCCCATTCTGCAGATACCAACGGTTAACCGAGCGTTAATATTCTCGTTAGCGGCACTGGTGGGCGGTGTGGTTGCCTTAGCCATCGTCGGGCTAATCAAATTAATCTTATTGGTGCAATGGTTAGGTTTTGGTGACGCGTCTGAATTTCGCTTTGCCGATATCGTTGCAGCTACGCCTTGGTGGCAAACCTTGTTAGTACCTACGGTCGGCGGTTTGATCGTAGGTATCATTGTTCAGCAGCTACCTGGTGGTCGTTACCACGGTATTGCTGATGTGATGGAAGCATGCGCATTAAACAGTGCGCGTATGCAAGTTCGCTCTGGCGTTGCAGCGGCGTTGGCTGCAGCCTGCTCTTTAGGAGTGGGTGCGCCACTAGGGCGCGAAGGCCCAGCGGTGCACATCGGTGCATCGTTAAGCGCGTGGATAGCTGAAAAGCTTAGCCTTGATCGCAGGCAGTCGCTTGCCTTACTTGGTTGTGGTGCAGCAGCGGCGGTAACGGTTTCGTTTGATGCGCCCATAGCTGCAGTCATTTTTGCTTTAGAAGTTATAGTGGGGTACTACACCTTGCGAGTATTTGCGCCTATCGTTATTGCGGCTATGGTTGCCGTAGTTGTGCGTGATGCCTTTCTAGAAGGGCAGCCGTTAGTGTCGATACCGGCTTATCAACTCAATAGTCTTTGGGAGCTTCCGCTGTTTGCACTTTTAGGTATTGCCGGTGCGGGTGTGTCCTGGTTGCTAATATGTCTTGTCGGTGTAACGCAGCAATCCTGGGTCAAGGTGCCGTGTCCGGTTTGGATACGGCCTGCAGTTGCTGGTTTTATTATTGGCTTAATCGCAATAAAACTACCCGACATAATGAATATCGGCACAGCTGCAATTCTTAATGCCATGCAAGGGCAGCTAGTTGCCAGCTTGTTAGTTTCCTTATTGATATTTAAATTGCTCACCGTAGCTTTAGCGATTGGTAGCGGCTTTGCCGGCGGTGTATTTAGCCCTGCTGTTTACATTGGTGCGATGCTAGGCGGTTGTTTTTGGTTGGTTGTATCGGCGTTCGGATTGCCAATAACTGATCAAGGTGCCTATGCTGTAGTGGGTACTGCAGCTGTCGCATCAGCATTGCTTGGTGCGCCAATATCAACAATATTGATTGTGTTTGAACTCACTCGCAACTATGAAATAACATTAGGGGTTATGACGGCTGCAGCATTCGCTAGTACAGTTATGCAGCTGATTGGCCATGGTTCATTTTTTCGTTGGCAATTGGCGCAGCGCAATATCAATATTGCATCCGGGCGTGATATCAGTTTATTAATGACACATCGGGTGGAGCATTTACTCAATCAACGGTTCACTCGGGTATCACAAAATGCTAGCGTTGCTGAACTCGAATCTAGGCTCGGACGAGAGCGCCAACGCGTGGCTATGCTGATTGATGAAGAAGATCATTTTCATGGCAGTGTTACTGCGGTAGAGCTAGTCGCGCTCACCAACGACATGGGCTTAGATCACCCAGCATCGGCCGTTACACGTTCAGCTGAATATGCGGTCAGTAGCAGCACCAACATCGTCGCAGCTTTGCAAGCCATGGCTGAAAACGAAGTAGAGTATTTACCTATCGTTGATCAATCCGGCTCCGAAGCCCCGGTTTTATTAGGGGTGGTGTATAAGAGTGATTTGCTTGCAGAACACTACGATGTGGTAAAACGAGCAAGAGAAGAAGAATTCGGCATTACTTAGCCGCATAACCTGACAAGAGGCGCAGTGTGAGCAACCAATATAAACCGGGCATCGAAACGCTTGCCCTGCACGCCGGGCAGCATCCGGATGTAACAACTGGCGCTAGAGCGACGCCGATATATCAAACGACTTCGTTTGTGTTTAACGATAGCGATAAGGCGTCGTCATTGTTTGATGTGGCGCGCGCGGGCCATGTTTATTCCCGCATCTCAAACCCAACGGTTGCGGTACTCGAAGAGCGCGTCGCAGCGTTGGAAGGCGGTGTAGGTGCTGTCTGTACTGCTAGTGGCATGGCAGCCATTCATTTGGGTATTGCTACTATCGTTGGGGCGGGCGCGCATATAGTGTCATCACGCTCACTTTATGGTGGTACGCATAATTTACTCAGCTATACCTTGAAGCGCTTCGGTATCGAAACAACCTTTGTTGATCCGCGCGACCCAGCAGCATTTGCTGCCGCCATTAGGCCCAATACACGATTACTATTTTCGGAAGGCATAGCTAATCCACGTTGCGAAGTGTTGGATATACCGGCAGTAGCCGCTATTGCTCATGATGCTGGTATTCCGCTGATGATCGATGCAACCCTAACGTCTCCTGTTTTACAAAAGCCAATTGATTTAGGTGCCGACATCGTCATGCATTCCTTAACCAAATTTATGGGTGGCCACGGTGTGGCGATTGGTGGTGTGCTGGTAGATAGCGGTCGTTTTGATTGGGCTGCCAGTGGTAAGTTTCCAGAGCTGTCGGAGCCTTATGCTGGGTTTCATAATATGAACTTCGTTGAAGAATTCGGCCCATACGCGTACATCATGCGAGCGCGTAAAGAGGGTTTGCGCGATTTTGGTGCGGGTTTATCACCTGGCAATGCATTTCATTTGCTTCAAGGGATGGAGACCCTACCCATGCGTATGCAACGACATGTTGAAAATACGAATCAACTTGTTGATCTGCTCGATGAAAACGAAGCTGTTTCGGTAGTTCATCATCCTCACTTGGCTACGCATCCTGATCATGAGTTGGCTAAAAAATTGTTGCCTGATGGTTGCGGTGCTGTATTTAGCTTCGAACTAGCTGGCGGTCGGCCTGCGGGCAGTAAATTTATTGAAAGCTTAAATTTATTTTCACACCTTGCCAATGTAGGTGATGCAAAATCGCTGGTGATACATCCGGCTAGTACAACCCACTCTCGAATGGATGATCAAGCCTTGTTAGATGCTGGCATTGCGCCGGGCTTAGTAAGGCTGTCGGTGGGTTTAGAGGATATTAAAGATCTAAAAAGTGATTTGAAGCAAGCACTGCGTCAAGCACATAAGGTGAAGGCATGAATATCGATATAGACGGCCAATCAGTCTTTGTTGGCCAAGGTGGCGTTGAATGGAAAACCAACACACCAACGCTAGTACTGTTACATGGTGCAGGTATGGATCGTACGGTGTGGGTATTGTTAGGGCGATACTTTGCGCGTCACGGTTATAACGTTGTGCTTGCTGATATGCCTGGGCATGGAAAATCGGGTGGAAGCCCGCTGACAACCATCGGTGCAAATGCACAGTGGTTGTGGAGCTTGCTTGATGCGCTTGCAAGCCAAACCGAGCTGTCACTTGATGATGTCACCTTATGTGGCCATAGCATGGGTTCCTTGGTGACATTGCAAGCTGCCGCCGATAGGCCTGCGCAAACTTCACGGTTAATAATGATGGCCAGTGGTTATCCCATGCCTGTAGGCAAGCCGCTTCTAGATGCGGCAGAAGCTAACGATGAAGCCGCTATTGATATGATCTGTTTTTTCAGCCACGCCTATGTGTCGATGCTGGGTAATAATCCGGTCGCGGGTATCAGTGTTTATAACAGTGCTGAAATCCTGCTTGGGCAGGCAAAGCCAGGTGTGTTGTTTGCTGCCTTGTCTGCTTGCAATAACTACCAAGGTGGCGAAGACGCAATTGAATCCGTTAAAGGAAAAATGGACATCGTGGTGATTGCGGGTGATTCTGATCGCATGACACCCCTGGGGCGTGACCCAGCTGCCATGTTGCATACGCGTTTAGGTGCAACGCTTGAATTGATACCTGATTGCGGGCATATGATGATGTCGGAACAACCAGAAGCATCGTTACAAGCGCTTAAAAGAAGCTTGTAATGATGCTTCGGCTGGTGTCTAGTCGTCTATGCCGGCTAAGCCTGCAAAAATTCGATCGCGTACTTCTTCAAGTTCACCAATACCATCTACTTTTACGTAGCGTGGTGCAGTGTCGGGTTCGTTTTTTTCCCAATCCTTGAAGTAATTAATGAGTGGTGCCGTTTTTTCTTCGTATACATTCAGACGATGGCGCACAGTATCTTCTTGGTCATCGTCGCGTTGTACTAAGGCTTCGCCGGTTTCGTCATCCTTGCCAGCTATCTTAGGTGGGTTGTGGCTAATGTGGTAAACGCGCCCCGATGCTTCGTGCACGCGCCTGCCACTGATGCGTTCGATAATCACTTCATGATCCACATCAATTTCAACCACGGCATCAAGACTAAGGCGCTGCGAGCGAAGTGCGTCTGCTTGAGCAATAGTGCGCGGAAAGCCATCGAGTAAAAAACCATTTTTGCAGTCTTCGTGCTTGATGCGCTCGCGCACCAACTTGGTGATTACATCATCCGGCACCAAGTTGCCCTTATCCATCAGTTTTTTGGCCTCAATACCCACAGGTGTTCCTTCAGCGATAGCGGCTCGTAACATGTCGCCTGTCGAAATTTGAGGTATCGAGTAGTGTTCGGTCAGAAACGCGGCTTGCGTCCCCTTGCCCGCACCGGGCCCGCCCAACATAATAAAACGCATCGAAATGCTCCAACAATATAAAGAATGCGTCAAGGGTATCGAAAAGCGAGCGGATTTTCAGAGAACTAAGCGCCTGTGGGCGAATAATCATGCAAGGAACGGCAAATTGGCTTGCTAGCCAAGTGGCAAGGCTCCAAAATACCGGCATGACAACTGAAAATCGACTAAACACTTTAGGCCTTGGTCATTTGCGGGCTGAGCAACAATTTGAATCCGATCTACTCGGCAACCAGTTGCGCTTCAACACCACGTGGGGGCTTTTTTCGCCCAGACAGATAGATGAAGGTAGCAGCCTGCTGCTCTCACTGCTGGACTTAGGTAGTGATGAGGTGGTTTTGGATATGGGCTGCGGTTATGGTGCCTTGGGATTGGCTATTGCTAAAGCTAAGCCAGATGCTCAGGTGCATATGGTTGATAGAGACTACCTAGCGATAGAATATGCGCAAAAAAACGCAGAGCTGAATAATATTAAAAATGTAAGCGTTTACACCAGTGATGCATTGAGTAATGTGGCGTCTGATTTGCCATTAACCCTGATGATATCCAACCTGCCTGCCAAGGTAGGCAACGAGTTGTTCTACATTTCGTTCTGCGATGCTTATGATCGCCTGCAACCCGGTGGCAGGATCGTTGTCGTAACGATTAATGGTTTAAGGCAATTTATTAAGCGTTCGTTTACGGAGGTTTTTGGTAACTACAAAAAAATCAAACAAAGCACTAGCTACACCATTTCTAGTGCTCTTAAGGTTTCGTAGTCACCAGGCGTCTCGCAAACGCAAAACTCGCCGGGTGCCACTGCCGTATGGCAAGTTCTGCAAATAGTGACATCGGTGGGTTCTAGTTTGGTATTCACCTCGATTCGGTCGTCAAATACAAAACAATCGCCGTCCCAGTGTTTACCATCGCATTTTTCGAAGTAATTGATAATCCCGCCTTCAATTTGGTAAACCTCATTAAAACCTTGCTCCATTAAATAAGGAGCAGCCTTTTCGCAGCGGATACCACCAGTACAGAAAGTGACCACGGGTTTTTTTAGATCAAGCTCGCCCGATTCAATCGCACTAGCAACAGCCTCTGGGAAATCGCGAAAGTGGCTTATATCAAGGTGTGTCGCGCCTTCGAATGTGCCAGACGCCACTTCGTATTTGTTGCGCGTATCCAGTAGCGTTATATCGTCGCGGTTTTGTAAGTGTTGTAACAATTGTTCGGGCGGCATAGCAGGAGCTTCATGAACCTCCCAAGGAGGCGTTTCGTTACGTTTTTCCGGTGGTAAGAAAGTAATGATTTCAGGCCGGACGCGCACTTTTAGCTTCGCAAATGGCAGCATTTGTGAGTAACTTTCTTTTAACCACAAATCTTTAAGTTCTGGCCGCGTGTCAAACCAAGCTCGAGCATCGCTAATTTGTTCTGCTGTGCCAGCTAGGGCTACATTGATACCCTCTTCGGCAAGGAGTATGGTGCCCAATACGCCGGCAGCTTTTAGCCCTTCGCGCATGTCGGCTTGTAATGTTAGTAGGTCATCGATCTTTACAAAGCGATAGCCTGATACGTTAACGTGTTCGGTAGATTGAGAGGTTTGAGTAGATTCTTCTGGCATTTTTTTCGCGCTGTACTAGTGTTAGTAATATAACTATAAGTGTATCCGTTTTTCCTGATGGGCTGCTATCGGAATAACGAGGGTGAGAGTTGAGTCAAAAATGAGCAGATTTCAATCAGCGTTGTGTGTGCTGGCCTTGTGCTGCGCACAGGTGCCTGCGATTGCCGCAGATGCTCCTGAGCCAACACCAGAGCAAGCGCGATTCATAGAGGCACGTGAGGCGCTAGCTAGTGGCCAATACGATAGCTTTCAAGCGTTATCAGCCTCGCTCGACGACTATATCCTGCACCCGTTCCTCGAATATGAGGGTCTTCAGCACGAACTTCGTACCACCAAACCGGGTAAAAGCTTTGTCAGTAAGCTCAATCAATTTGAGCAGGATTCAGGTGATAAGGCCTTAACGCGTAAGCTTACTCGTTCGCTTCAACGCCGTTTGCTGGAAACCAAGCAGTGGAAACTGTTTTTAGGTGTGAGCAAGTCTGGGTACGCCTCCAAAATGCCCTGTGGCCGATTACAAGCCTTGCACCAAACGGGTGAAGCGATTAGTTTTGCTACGCCAGACTTACTCGCCTTATGGACCAAGCCTGCGAAGCCGGCAAAAGTGTGCAGAGGCTTGGTTGAAGAAGTTGAGGCCAAAAATACGCCGCCAATAAAAGCCATTTGGGAGCGGATTTTTGCGGCCATGGAAGAAGACAAGCCCGATTACGCTGAATCCATGCTGCGATATCTGAGCAAAAAGGATCGTAAGCGCGTTAATGATTGGCTCAAAGCGACCGAATCGCCAGAAAAGTATTTAAGTAGTCAAACGCTGCGTGACGATACACAGCTTAATCGTCGTGTTGTATCTGATCTAGTTCTGGCTTGGTCTAGAAACGAACCCGTGAAAGCCACTCGACACTGGTTGGGTGTAAGAGACAAATACAAATTTGGTAAAGATCGTTATTACGATACTAATCGAGCCTTGGCGATGCGTGCAGCGTATCGACGATTGCCTGAAGCTAACGAACTACTCAATACCTTTACCGCAAACGGTGATGATCTAGAGCTTAAAGAGTGGCGAATACGCACGGCATTGCTTGCGCAGGATTGGCCTGAAGTTATTCGCAGTATTAAACGTTTACCAAAAGATGAGCAAATTGAAGATCACTGGGCGTATTGGGAGGCGCGTGCCCTAGAGGAGGCCGGCCACACGGATCATGCTAATAAGATCTATGAAGAACTAGCAGGCCTGCAAAGCTACCACGGTTTTTTATCAGCCGATAAATTAGGTAAACCGTATACCTTGCGTGACGAACCCGTATCTGCAGATGCTGCGATAGTTGATAGGCTTAAAAAATTGCCGGCCTTAATTAGAGCGCGCGAATATCATCGTGTAAAAGTAGGCTGGGAGGGCCGTCGTGAATGGAATTCGGTGTTAAGTGTTAGTTCCCCTGAGGAGTTGGCCGCGCTGGCTAAGATCGCATATGAATGGCGTTTACATGATCGCGCAATTTTTGCAGCCGGTAAAGCTGAGCAAAAGCGTGCTCTGAGTGTGCGGTTTCCTGTTTTGTATCGCTCGGAGGTAGCGCAAGCTTCCGCTGCTAATAGTATTGATCCTGCCTGGGTGTTTGGTGTGATGCGACGTGAAAGTGCCTACATTGCGGATGTTCAATCCGGTGCAGGGGCAAGAGGATTGATGCAACTGATGCCCAATACGGCAAAGTATGTCGCCAAGCTACAAGGCGACAGCAATTGGGAAGGGGATTTAACAGACCCAGAAACTAATATTGGATTGGGTTCGCATTATCTACGGCATGTATTGGATAAGTTTGATAACCATATCGCGCTGGCTACTGCCAGTTACAATGCTGGGCCGCACCGCGTTAGTAAATGGTTGCCCGAAAAAGATATGACTGCCGACATATGGATTGATGCCATCCCGTACACCGAAACCCGTCGTTATGTGCGTGCGGTACTGGCTTATACCGCCATTTACGAATGGCAGCTAACAGGTGAAGCCGCGCGGCTAAGCGATAAGCTAACGGTTGTAATGGCGGACCAAGACGATACTTAGTACCGTCTCGTTTTAGTTTGCGAATCAGAAGCCAACAAATGGCTGCATTAATTTGCCCATCACACCTGAGAATTGAACGGGTGATTGCGTAGCAATGAGCGCGATACAGGGTTCTTGCGTATCAACAACTGGCTGATGCACAACATCGTCACCTAAATCAGCTACATCGCCTGCTTTAAATCGACCAATCTCATCCTGATAAGACCCACGTAAAACGAGTGTGAGTTCCTTGTCCTTGTGTGTGTGCTGGCTTAACACCACGCCCGGAGCAAGATGCAATAATTTAAACGCGCCGTACTTGCGGTGTCGATTGCTTAGATTGTATTGTTTGATGCCAGGTGCCAAACGTTTCCATGCTAATGATTCAAGCGGTGCTGGCAACAATCGTCCAAGAGGCCTTGGTACATCACTTACTGGCGGTTCGGCTTGTGCTTGTTCCTCGCCTAAACTCTGGGCTTTTTGAATCAGCTCAAGTGCTGTAGTTCTAACAGCAGTAGGTTGCTCGGTGTCTAGTAATGCGCCCACAGTTACATCGAGCATGTCAGCTCTGTTTCGGCAACTCGTGCAATAGGTAAGATGGCAAGCGATTACCACTTCCAATGATGGATCTAAAGCACCAGCAGTGTATTCCTGCAGCGTGTCATCACTAAGGTGATGTGAGATATTCATACTTGTTCCTCTTGCTCATGCAAGGTGTTTCGTATACTTCGCATAGCCAGGCGAATTCTTGATTTAACTGTACCTATCGGCAACCCTAGGCGAGTAGCGATATCACCGTGTGATTGCCCTTTGAAAAATGATAAGTGCAATACTTTGTGTTGATCTTCCGGAAGCGTTGCCATCGCGCTATGTACGCGAGTGGCATCTTGCAAAATATCAACTTGTTGTTCAGCCGGTATATCGTCTGACTCTAGCTGTAATAATGAATCTTCGAGTTCAATTTCCACGCGAGGTGTGCCGCGTAAATGATCAATACGTCGATTACGTGCGATAGTGAATACCCATGTGCTGGCTGCCGCTTTGGATTGATCGTAGGTGCAAGCCCTTCTCCATACGGCGATCATAACTTCTTGCATTAATTCTTCTGCTGTGTCGTCATTGATACCTTTACCGATTAAGAAAGACTTGACCCGCCCGGCGAAGTGGTTATAAATCGCAGTAAAGGCGTCGGAACATTGTTTTTGACCGATGTCTGTCAGCTGCTTGTTGAGTAGCTGAATTTGAGCTTTCTGGTCTGGCTCGGCTATCACGTGAGACATTTCGTAGAATTAATTAACAATATTATCCACTATAACCGCTTGTACGAGGGGCCGCGAGACTTGGATCATTTTCGCTATGAAATCCAAACAATCAGCCAGTACGTAAAAACGGGTAACCAAGTAGAGACGAGTTCGTAATGCAGAAGAAACGCCAATCCGTCGCGATTATCGGTAGTGGGGCCGCCGGGCTAGCCGCCAGCTGGTTGCTGCGACGAAAATGTGACGTGTGCCTCTATGAGAAGGATGACAGACTAGGTGGGCATGCTCACACCCGGCAATTGGAGCAGAGAGGGCAAACGCTCGATATCGACACCGGCTTCATCGTCTACAACGAGCTAAACTACCCCAATCTCACCAAATGGCTTCAGGAGCTGGAAGTCGATACCATTCCAACGGATATGTCGTTTGCCGTGTCAAAAGGTGCGGGCGGCTTTGAATACAAGGGTGGTGGTTTGCTTGGACTGCTCGCGCAACCGAGTAATTTAGTTCGCCCAAGATTCTGGAGCATGATTAAAAGCTTGCTTCGATTTTTCAAAACGGCCAGCGAGGAACCTTTGCCCCATGCGTCAGTGTCTTTGCGCGAGTACTTAAGTCAGGGCAACTATTCTCAAGCCTTCATAAAGGATTACTTACTCCCTTTTGGTGCGGCGATTTGGTCAACATCGCAACGCGATATGATGGATTATCCGGCGGCTAGTTTTATTCTCTTTTGTCAAAATCACGGCTTGCTGAAATTGTCTGAGCGTCCTCAATGGCGCACAGTAAAAGGTGGTAGCAAACGTTACGTCGAAAAAGTTCGCCAAGCGCTTGGTGATGAAGCTTGTATTACTAGTGCGCATATTGTGAGTGTGGTCCGAGCTGCAGATAAAGTGATTCTCGAAGATCGCTCGGGTGAAACTCGGCAGTTTGATCATGTGGTGCTAGCCACGCATGCAGACCAAGCCTTAGGGTTATTACATGATGCTGATTCCCACGAGCAAAACTTACTATCACCGTTTTGGTATGAGCAGAATTTAGCGATCTTGCACACCGATGAGCGTTTACTGCCAAAACGTAAGGCAGCTTGGGCTAGTTGGAATTACATGGAGCAACAAGAAGGCGATCAAGATAAGCCTAGTGTGAGTTATTGGATGAATAACTTGCAGTCGCTAGATGCGTCTGATGAATACATCGTGTCACTTAATCCTTCAGTATTGCCCGATGAGAATAAAATACTACGTACTAGCGTGTACGAACATCCCATTTTTACAAGTGAAACCTTAGCTGCGCAGCAACTGTTGTGGTCATTGCAGGGTAGGCGGAACACCTGGTTTTGCGGGTCGTACTTTGGCTCGGGGTTTCATGAGGATGCGATTCAATCCGGCTTCGCGGTGGCGGAGCATTTAGCCGGTGTTAAACGCCCTTGGATTGTGGAAAACCCATCTTCGCGTATTCAAACAAGTGCTGAGCCTGCGCCAGTATTGAGTAGTGTCACCGCGTGATCCAACACTCTTGCCTTTACTCGGGGTTGGTTAAGCATTACCGCACCCGGCCTAAGCGCCATGTGTTGCGTTATCGCCTGTTTATGTTTTGGTTTGACTTGGCTGAGATAGATTCATTGTCGTCCAAGTTAAAAGTACTGTCGCGCAACCGGTTTAATTTGTTCAGCTTTTATGACGAAGATTATGGCTTGCCAGGACAAAGTTTGAATGCTTACGTAAGCGACGAATTAGCCAAGGCCAATATCCCTTGCGCGCCTGCGAGAATCCAGCTGTTATGTAGCGCTCGCATGTTGGGCTATAGCTTCAACCCTATCAGCGTATTTTATTGCTTCGATGACGCTGATAACCTCTATGCGATTGTCTATGACGTTCATAACACGCGCGGTGAGCGGCATACCTATGCGCTTGCTGCGTCTGCTGATAGTGATTGGATTGAGCAACAGTGCGATAAAGCGATGTACGTATCCCCGTTTGTTCCAGCAGAGATGACCTATCGGTTCGGCCTGAAAAGGCCTGAGCGCCGGCTTGTGTTGAGTATTAAAGTGAGCGACGCAGAGGGCACTATGGTGGGTGCAAGTTTTCAAGGTGTTCACAGTGAAATCACAGACCTTCTGTTATTACGTAATCTCATTTTTTATCCACTAATGACACTAAAAGTGATTATTGGTATTCATTACGAAGCATTGAAACTCTGGTTAAAGGGTGTTCAATGGTTTAGGTATTTGCCCAAGTCTAGGCTATATGCCAAGCAATCTGGAGAGCAGTAAGAGCATGCAAGAGGCTTCAAAAAAACAAGATGTAGCTCGTGGTGGTGCGGTGGGTAGCGGCGCTATTGGTAGGACGGCTATGACGAATACTACAGCCAGTAATGCAGCCTTGACCAACGCCGCGGTGAGCCGCGGCGCGATAGCTAAGCAGTCTGCAAGCAATAGCGCTCTGGTGAAGAGCATTACGCATCTTCTCAAGGATATCAAAAACGGCAGAATTCAGGTTCGTTGGCCCGATGGTTCAACCACCGAACATGGGCAAGGTGGCCAGCGTGTGGATGTTGTCATGCACAGTACATCCCCAATCAAACAATTGTTTTTTGATGGCCATAATGGATTTGCCGATGCTTACTTTCAAGGTCATTGGTCATGCAGTGATCTAACCGCATTGTTTGGCATAGTGATGCATAACGAGGCCTTGTTTTCTGGCACGCTGCCTGGTAAGTGGTTAGCCCGTATTAAAAACGTGTTTCATCATTTTTCCAAACGCAATTCTATTGCAGGTTCTAAGCGCAATATTTCGTTCCACTACGACTTAGGCAACGATTTTTATAAGCTGTGGCTTGACCCGTCGATGAGCTATTCGTCTGCGTTGTATGAACAAAGCAATGATCAGGGCAAATTGAGCCTAGAGCAAGCGCAACTTAACAAGCTTGAACGAATTACGAGTTTACTCAAACCAAAAACCGATGCTCAGGTGCTCGAAATTGGATGTGGCTGGGGAGCACTTGGTAATCATCTAGTCATCAATGCTGATTGCAATGTGCACGGAGTATCCTTAGCGCAAACCCAGCTCGATTATGCCAACCGGCGGTATGTTGATCCGAGGTTGACGTTTGAGTTTCGCGACTATCGAGATATTAGTGGTCGCTACGACCATATCGTATCCATAGAAATGTTTGAAGCAGTCGGCATGGCTTATTGGAATACCTATTTTGATAAGTTGTCGGAGCTGCTGACTGATACTGGCACCGCGTTGTTGCAAGTGATCACTATCGACGAAGATCGATTCGAGGGTTACCGAAAAAAGCCAGACTTTATTCAACGTTATGTATTCCCTGGCGGCATGTTGCCGACTAAGACACATCTAAGCGAACTAGCTGACTCTGCTGGTTTTGACATCGTTGAAACACAATGGTTTGGAGCAAGTTATGCCGAAACCTTGCGGCAGTGGAAAAACACGTTTGAAGAATCATTAGATGAAGTTCGAGCGCTGGGGTACGACGAAGCTTTTATAAGGCTGTGGCGTTATTACCTAAGTTATTGCGAAATCGGATTTATGGTTGAATCAACGGATGTTGGTTTGGTGTTGTTAACTAAGAAAAACGGATCAACGTCTTGAAACCGTTCGCGCGCCGAGTTTTAGTTTCTTTATCAGCTTTATTATTTTGTGTGGGGTGTTCAACAATGGATATGAAGACTATGGCATCTGATTCGCCAAAATTCGATTTTGAACAATATTTTACGGGGCACGTAAAGGCTTCCGGTTGGTTTACAGATCGTTTTGGTAATATCAAAAAGCATTTTTGTGGTGATTTTTATGGCAGCACTGAGGGTGATGATTTTGTACTTGATGAAGCGCTTTATTATTCCGATGGCTCTGTAGAAAAGCGACAGTGGCGAGTGCGTATTAACGAACAAGGTGATTTCACCGGCGAGTCGCCGGCGTTAATAAATGGCGTTACTGGTAAGATTGTTGGTAACACTTTGCGCATGGCGTATGTGATGAAAGTTGATGTGGCTAATGGCAAGCAATGGATTCTTAACATGGACGACTGGATGATTCTTCAGCCTGATGGCAGTTTGCACAATCAAACCTATGTGTCTAAATGGGGAGTGAAGATTGGTAGAGTTAGCACGCAGTATCAACCGCATGATGGCGAACTACTGTGTAATAACCTAATTGAGAAGCGCAAGGCCAGTTAAAGTAAGTTAAGTTAAAGGCGGCTAGTCAATTTAAAATATAGAGGGTATGGCAATAATCTAAGCGTTTTCAGTATCAATGAAAAACGTTTAGGGAAGTTAATATCGAAACGTTTTTTATCTAATCCTATTTTAATACGGCGCGCTGCGTCGTCGGGTTCAATAATAAACGGCATAGTAAAATCGTTTTTATCGGTAAGCGGTGTGCGAACAAAGCCAGGATTAACCATTGAGAGCATGATGCCCGCTGCATTGCATTCAACTTTAATTGATTCACAAAGGTGTATAAGCGCTGCTTTGCTAGAGCCATAAGATGCCGCCTTGGGTAGGCCGGTGTAGCCTGCCACCGATGAAACAATCGCCACGTGTCCATTTTTTGTTTTTTTGTAATGTGGGAGCAGTGCCGTTAAGGCTCTAGCCACCCCAAAAAAATTAACTGCAAACGTATCGTTAAAGTTATCCATTGTTAGCTCATCTAAACCGATAGCTTCGTAGTAGCCTGCGTTTAAAATGGAGAGTCTGGGAAGAGTTTGCGTTTCTACTCTTTTATCGATAAAGGTTTGAATATCGCTTGGATGGGTTACGTCCATAGGGGCAGCGATAATGCTGCCTTTTAAATTGGTGGCTTCTATGCTTAAGGCTTGCAATGAATCGGCATTGCGCGCGCTGGCATATACTTGCCAGCTATTTGTTGCATAGAGAAGGGCGAGCTCGCGACCTATGCCACTGCTAGCGCCGGTTATCCAGACAATGTTTTCTGTGGTCATGCGTTAAATCCCTTGCAGCGGTACTCAACGAAGTTACCATCCTCACCCTTGAAGCGCAGCTTAACCCAACGCCCTGCGTTGTCATACCAAACATCGGTTTCTACTTTGCCCACGAGTTGGTAATGAGAAGCTTCGATTTCGGTTTTGGCATCATTGCTCATGGTGATAGTTTCCACGCCGACATTTTTAAATGTGATGTCGTTTGCTTCACCTGTTAGCGTATTAAACATCTTATCGGCTGTCACTACGTTAGAGTTCCAGTGGTTGCTTGAGTAGGCAACTTTTGCTGTTGTCGTTTCACCCTTTTTGTCTGTTAGTAGCATGTCGTCGCCAGTACGCTTGGCTGAAACTTGATGTTTTTTGCCGTTGTTGTCAGTGGCGGCTTTAACACGTTGGAGCCGGCCGTCAACCCACGTCTCGTTCGATTGATAGTTAAACCTAAACACCGGAACCTTGAGCACCGTAACCGTGATTTTTGATTCGATGTTCACCCGTAAGTCGCTATCAGTTTTGGTGAATTGCACTGTGTGTTGGCCGATTTTTTTCTTTTTACGATAAATGTCGTAAAACACAGACTGACCGTAGGTTGCTATGGGGTTTCGGTCATCTAATGTTGCTGAGGCTTCGGCAAAAGCTTGTTTTAACAACGTTGGTGCTACTGCCATAAGTGTTAGTAGCTTGCGTCGATTTATGTCCATGCGTTCTTCCTAGAGTCAATCCATCGAGATGTAATGATGAGCAACGCCATTAGAGGTATCCAGGCGGCAGAAACAATGAGCGCCGTTTTTAGGTACCCCAGCGGAAATACTACTGCGCCTAAGCGCGAGGCCGATAGATAGGCAAAGGGCGCGCCTATCGCCGCGCTGATTAAGGCGAGAGGTGCCCTTGCAATGAAGTAGCGTAGGCCATGCCGTATCGTGGCTGCGAACGCCAACCATATGCCCAATAGCCACCACGGAATTGGAAGAAGCGTAGGCTGCGGATCAAATACGTAGACACCAGAAACCGTTAGCACGCTATCAATCGTGACGCCAATAACGGCACAGAACATCACCATCGTGACTTCTTTGACCCGTTCTGGGCTTAACCAAAGGTGAGCTGCCAAGCCAAGGGCAAAGGCGAGAAGCGAGTAGTTTCCAGTGAAAATGGCTAGAAACCACAGAGATTGGTAGCCAATCAGATTTAGCCAAATAGGGTATGCGCGCAATGTTTTGATCATATTTATCTATACGTTTGTAAGCAAGTGGTAGATCACCAGAGCTTCTTCAATAGCCTTCTGGCCGTAATCCTTTCCAATTTTTTCAACAAACTCCTTTAGTTATCAAACCTATCTGCTACTTTTTACAGATCTATTAATAAAAACATGTAGCGAGATGCTGCAGGTTCGAGAGATGTTGTGCGCCATCCCAAGAAGACAACAAAGCGTCATCTGAGCATCGCCTGTGCTGCCCTGTGCATGCTAGCGTTGGAATCGGCGCAGGCTGCTGCAGAATTGCCAATGATTGGTGGTTCAAAATGGTTTGGAGATATCCTTTTAAACTTTAAGCATGCACAACCTGTGCTAGCGGGCTTGGTGTGCGCCGCTGGCTTACTCGTTTTGTTATGGATTGCGGTTAAATCGTTGCGACCTGGCCGTAATCGCCAACCATTGGGAGTCCTCGAGCGCCTGCCAGATGCGATTGCGTTATTTGATGCCAAAGGGCAGCTAACAGCGATCAATACCAAATTGCTTAAATTGTTACCCCTTGAAACCAAGGCTGATGAGCTGGATAACATTACAACCAGCGATTTGTACGCGCAATTATCGCCCGATAATATCGCCATTGAGCGTGCTCGCAATGATGCTCGAGACAATCTGCATGATCCAGATTCCACGATTAGCTTTGAGGTGCCAAGCTACGGGCCGAAATCGTTGTTAGTCAAAGAGCGCTCAACCGACGATGGTGGTACTGCGATCACGGTATATGGTGCAAAGCATACTCAGGGTGCTCGCTTAAGCGACCCTTTAACCGCATTGCCAAACCGTACGAGGCTACTCAATGAGTTGGCGCAACGTTGCAGCCGTACCAAGGATGAGCTGGCATTGATTATTGTTGATCTGCGGAGTTTTCGGCAGATCAATGATTCTTATGGTCGTGAAGCGGGTGATGAATTACTGAAGCAGACTGGCATTTGTTTGCAACATTGCATGGCAGACGATGCGTTAATTGCTCGCACGGCGGGTGATGAATTTGCAGTGTTAATCGAATTTGATAATGATGGTCGAGTTGATATCGAGCGCCGGGTTACTCGTTTTTTAACGACATTACGCCATGGTCTCAACGTTAAAGCGATGAACGTGCCTGCTCGTGCCAGCGTCGGTATCGCGTTTGCCCCTGAGCACGGCAATACCGTATCGAAGTTACTGGAATGCGCTGATAGTGCTTGTGCTCATGCCAAGCAATTGGGTAACAACAGTTTGGTTGTATACAACAGTGAGCAGCAGCATGCGGCCAAGCGCCGTCATAAAATGGAAATTGGTTTACAGCAGGCGATTAAAAACAAAGAGTTGAGCTTGCAATACCAGCCGCAGGTGGATATTGCCACCATGATGACCAGCGGCACAGAGGCTTTGCTACGTTGGAAGAGCCCAGAATATGGTCAAGTGTCACCCGCCGAATTTATCTATGTGGCCGAGCAATCTGGAATCATTACCCAGCTGGGTAGTTGGGTGCTCAACCAGGCGATAGAGGATTATCAAAGTTTGGCACGTTACGGCATGTCGCCGGATATGTTATCGGTTAATTTGTCCCGGAAGCAATTTGAGAATGGCCGCATTGTAGAAGATGTAGCCCGTGTGCTAGATGCCACCGGTTTTGACCCGTCACGCCTTTGTCTGGAAATTACTGAGACCGCATTGTTTCGAGATTCGGACTCTATGCACAAAATTTTGCATGATCTAACTGCGTTGGGTACCAACATCGCCATTGATGATTTTGGTGTGGGTTATTCGTCATTACTTGAGTTACGGGATTACCCCATTGCTGAGGTTAAAATTGACCGAGCCTTTGTTATGGATGTCGCCACCAGCCAGAGTAGCCAAGACATCATTAAAGCCATTGTGGATATCGCCAAAAGCATTGGCGCCGAAGTGGTGGCAGAGGGTATTGAAGATCAACAGCAGTTCGATATGGTTAAAGCGTTAGGTTGTCATCGGGCGCAAGGTTACTTTTTGTGCAAACCGATGCCAGTCACGACCTTTCCAGACGTGCTGTTAGGCGCATAGATTGTCATTCCCGCGCTGCGTCGTCATCCCCGCGTAGCCTTGTCTTCCCCGCCTATGCGGGAATGACAGTAAACTACAAGCCCAATTCCAGCTGTGTGTATTGCACACTCGACGCCTCTAACAACCCTGATACTGATACGCCCAGCAGCCGCACTGACACGTGCTGTTGACCATCCAGTGCTTTGTTCAATAAAAAGGGCAGCATCCGGCTTGCCTGCTCAACGGTGCTGATGCCAGTTTGAATGCTATGTGCTCGCGTGAGTGTTTCAAAATTGGCAAATCGCACCTTTATCGACACGGTTGTGCAGCGTAAGTCGCGCTCCACGAGTTTTAAAAATAGCTTCTCACACAGTTTTTCTAGGTGCTCAAGCATGTCCTCGGGTTTAGTCAGATTATTTAAAAAGGTCGTTTCTGAACCAATCGATTTTCTCGATCGTGATGAGCGAACCTCTCGATTATCAATTCCTCGTGCCACATTGAAGTAGTACTGCGCGCTTTTACCAAATTGTTGCTCTAGGTCACTCAGGCGCCAATGCCTTAGGTCAGCGCCATTTTGTATGCCAAGTTCATGCATGCGGGCCTCGGTTGCTGCACCGACACCGTAAAAACGACCGATGGGTAAATCTGCGACAAAGCGCTCGCCGTTTTCAGGCAAGATGCAATACAAGCCATCGGGTTTATCAACATCGGAGGCGATTTTGGCGAGAAATTTATTGTATGACACGCCAGCGGAGGCAACCAGGCCGGTGCGTTGCAGAATCATGAGCTTTATTTCCTTGGCGATACGAACCGCTGATCCACCCAATAAGTCGCTGTCGGTAACGTCGAGGTAGGCCTCGTCTAATGACAATGGCTCCACTAGTGAACTGAATTCCCGAAATACACCATGAATTTGCTGCGATACCTGCCGGTAAACATCAAAACGAGATTTAACAAAAATTGCATTGGGGCAGCGTCGCACGGCTTCGGCGCTTGGCATGGCCGAGTGCACGCCAAATTCTCGCGCTTCGTAGCTGCATGCCGCCACAACGCCGCGACCGTCTGGGCGACCACCAACGATAACCGGCTTGCCGCGTAATTGAGGATTGTCACGCTGTTCGACTGACGCGTAAAATGCGTCCATATCCACATGGATTATTTTGCGTAAGCGCTCGGCGTTGTCGTCGCTAGACATATCGGTAGTCATACCGCGAGTCATGTCGGTAGAAGATGGAACACAGTTTGTCAAAGTGGATCTGCCGCTTGTGCGCCATTTGCTTTAGAATTGTCGGATTAACACGCGTGTGATTGTGGATCTTAATTGTGTCGAGCCAGAAAGAAGTCGAATTAAAAGGAGGCATGTATACATTCATGTCGCTTAAGTTGCAGACAACCGATCTCGACACCATAAGTGATCAATTAAAGAGCAAAGTATTACAAGCGCCAAGTTTTTTTAAGGATACGCCTGTCGTACTCGATTTAAGCTTAATAGATAACGATGAAGAACAAGCAACTGATCTTGATGGCGCGGATTTGCTCGATTGCATTAGGAGCCACAATTTATTACCCATAGTTGCCAGTGTAAGCAATAAATCTTCACCGTTAGCGGCCTCAATCGCGTTACCATTGATCGAAGGTGGGGCGCAGCGACAGCGTAAGACTTCCGAAACGCCCGCGCCAAGTAAATCTGCTGATGCTGCGGATAAAGATCCATCGAAAGCAGCAGCTAAACCGGACTTGGCGCTGACGCCAACCGAAGTTGAATATGTCATCAAAACGCCGATGCTGGTTAACCGGCCGGTGCGTTCTGGTCAGCAATTGTACGCTCGAGATACTGATCTCATCGTGATGGGTTCAATTGGAGCTGGCGCTGAGGTGATTGCAGACGGTAATATCCATGTGTACGGCCCGTTAAGAGGCAAAGCACTATGTGGCGTGTCAGGCAATGCTGAGACACGTATTTTTTGTCAGTCTCTGGAAGCAGAGCTGGTCTCAGTTGCCGGTAACTATCGGTTGCTAGAGGAAATACCCGAAGATTTGCGCGGAAAACCAGCGCAAATCTATCTGGATAAAGACAGGCTCAATATAGAGCCGTTATAGCGCCATAACGTTATAGCGCCATAGTAAGCAAAGAAGACTTTCGGGAGTGAGATCTTGACCAAAACAATCGTTGTTACATCGGGCAAAGGTGGTGTAGGTAAAACAACCACCAGCGCGTCCATAGCGACAGGACTTGCACAAAAAGGCTACAAAACTGTAGTCATCGATTTCGATGTCGGTTTACGTAACCTTGATCTGATCATGGGCTGCGAGCGCCGTGTCGTCTATGATTTAGTTAATTTGGTGAACCAAGAGTCTAGCCTCCACCAAACGCTAATCAAAGATAAACGTATTGATAACCTTTACATTCTGCCGGCTTCTCAAACCCGCGATAAAGATGCGTTGACTATCGAGGGTATTGCTCGTGTTATGCACAAGCTCAAGAAGAGCGAATTCGATTACATTATTTGTGATTCGCCCGCTGGCATCGAGAAAGGCGCCAAGATGGCCCTGTATTTTGCGGATGAGGCAATCATTACCACTAACCCCGAAGTCAGCTCTGTGCGCGACTCAGACCGCATCTTGGGTATTCTGCAGAGTGAGTCCAAGCGTTCCAAGATGAACGAAGACCCGGTAAAAGAACATCTGTTGATAACACGTTACAACCCCGGCCGAGTTAAAGACGGGCAAATGCTCAGTGTCGATGATATTGTCGAACTCTTGGCCATACCACTGTTAGGGATCATCCCCGAGTCGCCTACAGTGTTGGATTCGTCAAACGCCGGTAAACCGGTGATCTTAGACCCTGCCAGTGAGGCAGGCCAGGCTTACTCCGACGCCATAGATCGGCTGTTAGGCGACACTAAGCCACATCGTTTCTTGGAGGCCGAGAAAAAAGGCTTTCTTAAGCGTTTATTCGGGTAAAGCATCATGGGTATATTCAGTTTTTTCAGAAGTCGCGCAGAGGACGCATCGGCAAAAGTTGCAAAGGATCGTTTGCAGGTGTTGATTGCACATGAGCGTACTGGCCGTAATGGCCCAGATTATTTGCCCATGCTGAAAAAAGACATCCTCGCTGTCATCAAAAAATATGTCAGCGTAGGCGAAGAGCAAGTTTCAGTGCAACTCGATACACAAGACGATTGCGATGTACTCGAATTGAACATTACGTTGCCAGAAGCGGATGAAGCCAAGCCGGCTGCAAAGCCTGCGACTGCGTAACTTGCATTCCGCGTCAGCATAACGTCGTTTGTTGCGTAATTTTTAACCGCTTATTTAACCCCAGCGCTGTTCTGCGCTGGGTTCAAAAATAAACTTTCCGTATAGCAAGATTTCCTCGCCAGCGCTAAATTTGCGTTCGCCCGAAAGTTTTTTCTGGACACTTTGGCGAATTTCCGTGGCTTGTCAGCACGCGGGATTGCCCTAAAAGCCTCAGTTTGTTGCATAAAAACCACTATTTCCGAAATTGTTTAAAAACCAGTCAAAATCGACTGGCCAAGTCTATATTCTCTTCTACACTTGTTCTCGTGCGGTGCCACACTGCTCAGCTGTCTTTCAGAAATTCGCAAAATTTGTTGCATTATTCTGACAAGCTGACTAGAGTTGCGTCACCTGAACACGTATTTAGTTCCACACAGCAAATATTTTCTGATTGGAGAAAACTATGAAATTAACTAAAACAGCAGTGGCTCTTGCAGTAGCAAGTTTAGTAGCGGTACCAATGTCGGCATCTGCAACGACAACCTTATCTGGACTTGTTCAGATCAAAATCCAAGGTAATGATGCGGAGGATGACACTACAACACCAGAACGAGAAGGTGATTTGAACTTCGCTGCAGGCGACGTACTATTCGGTATCACAAGTGAGCACACAATGAACAATGGCCTAACCGGTTACGGTAGCTTGCGTGCTGACATCGACAGCCTTTCAAATTCAGGTCAGGCAGACGCAGATAGCGTGTATGCAGGTATCAAAGGTGGTTTTGGTGACCTACGTTTCGGCGAAATTCCTCTAGCTGTTGAGTACGGCCAGCTATCTAACGACATTTATGACGTTGGTGCTGAGATCAACGGTGGTGTTAGCTACACTGGCACATTTGGCCCTGCTTCAATTATCGCAAACTGGTCTCCAAGTGCTAACAATGGTGTTGCAGGCAACAACGACGACACAGTTGGTGTTGGTGCTAAGTTCAGCATTGGTGGTTTTTCTTTCGGTGTAGGTACTGAAAACCGTCTAGATCTAGCCAATACAGCGTTCGGCGCATCATTCGGTTATGCGGGTGCTACTATCGGTATTCACGCTGCGACTAAAGAAAACGCAGGCGCAGGTGCTGACGATACTGAAATCTTTGGTATCAAAGTCGGCTACGGCATCGGCAACGTTTCTCTTGGCTTAACTCACATGACTCAAGAAACTGGTAACGCTGAAGAAGACACTACTCGTCTAGATATCGTTTATGACATGGGTGGCGACACTGAGCTTAGCGCACGTTTCAACGCTTATGGCGACAACGACAATGACGACGCAGAAGCTGAGTCTGATTACCGCGTACAGTTAACTAAATTCTTCTAAGATTACTTAGCAGTATGAGTTAACAAGTAAGTTCAACATCTTGTTGAAAGAGTTGTATAAAAAAGCCCCGATGATTCGGGGCTTTTTTTTGTCCATTTGTTCCGTCCTGAAATACGTTGGCATAATCAGTAGCGTTGCGACTACGTACTCTGGTCGCTAATGTGAATTGTTTCGCCCGGTTGCTCGGTAGATTCGAGGTTTTTCATTGAGCGTTTTAAGCCAGCGATAAATAAACTGAAAAATTCTACATGTGTATTGCTAGGGTGTAGCTCTGGTCGCGTTATAGCGTCGGCCAGACAGCTATATAGTTTTAGATTCTCTGTGCTGATGTATGAACGTGCCATTGGCCCGGCCTGTCGCAAGCAATACCAATCCGCAATCAGCCTCATCATTGAACAGCTGCTAAAGTTGTCGTGCGTTAATTCGTATTGTGCAGCGATCACATCAAGTTCAGAGGCTAACTTTATTGATAGGGCAGCTGGCAACTTGCCAAATTTTAACGTTTGTGATGAATCCGCTTGCGCCAGAAATAGGTAGACAAGGTCTGCTGTGGTGGTGGTGTCAATTTGTTTCGAGATATCCGCAGGCCATTCTTTGATAAGAAAATGGTGCTTTACGCGAGTGCTCATTTTTCGATACAGAAATTCCCCGTAAGTCGTAGCGTTCAGTGCAGACTTATCTAAATCGCTTAATTCTCTATTTTGTGATCGGTAGTGATCAATCAGCATCGGATCAACGGTCATAGCGCTGATGGGTATGGTGCTTACTTCGCAGCTCTTGTTCCGTGTTTGGATAAGTTTGTAGCCAGCCGGAAAAGACACCAGTGACGGTACTGCAATATCAGTTAACTGTTTGTCACCACTTGTATGCTTCGTTGTATTGTTAACATGCATATGGCCGCTGAAGTGTAAATTTAATCCTGCAGCGATTAACGCATCAGCAACCGTTGCCTCCGGTGCCCGTCGTACGACTAAATTGTCACCAAATAGTCGACTCTCGATCTGAGTGTGCTGATCGATGGAGTCGATCACGGGGTAGTGAGAAAAAGTGAGTAGTTGTTTGCCTAGCAACTCAGCTCGTGTGCAAACATCCTTTATCCAATCAATTAAAAATGGCTTAACACGTAATACCGCATTCCATCCTGCGTCAGAACTATTCAAAAACGTAGTTTTTTTACTTGGGTCGGTTGCGCCGTTGCGGGGTTCAAATACATTGGCATCTACCATCAATAGCCAAATGCCTTCGATCGGCTCTACAAGGTAGGATGCATCCATTATCGAGTGCGTCACTGATCCATCTTCCGATTTTGCGTTATACATCCGTGACTCTGTCGCATCGGATGTGCCGAAAGGTGTTTCCCAGTGAGTGTAGTCAGCATGCTTGAATAAACCGAAATCTGCCATGGCTAGTAGGTGTGCAGGTGATCCTTCGCAATACATATTTTTTGTTAATACAGAAGTTTCGCTTTCGGATGCTGCGACCTTGGGGTCGCTAGTGACCAACACTGTGTTTCCAGTTGTATTCACAAAGCGGGTTGATTTATGTTTGCCTATAGGGCCATAGAAATCGTGATTGCCTGGAATAGCGTAAAACGCCATATCGTATTCACGCCGATAGTGGTGAAGCAGATCGACGATGCGCTTTGTCGATTCTATTTGGCCATCATCTGTGTAATCGCCGAGTAAGACCACGTGGCGCACATTGCGTTGTTGGATATCAGTAAGCGCAGTTGTTAGTGCATCTTTACTTTCGTTGAACACACGTGTGGATCTGCGCGTGTCTTGCCAGCTTCTGAGGGTAAGTGTCTTGCCATTGATGGTGCAGCTGGCACTACCGTAGTCGCTGTCTATATCGTGCAAATGCGCGTCAGCTATAACAGCGATGCTCGGTAATTCAATCATTGAAATAATATGTTCACACGATGGTTGGTTTATGATACTCCAAGTATTCATTTTAAATTTGAGCTGGCGTGACTAACCCAACTGTCGCCTTTTATTCTCCGCTTAAGCCACCTGATCATGAGATCCCATCGGGAGATCGTCTAATGGCTCGCTTATTGATTGATTGTATGGATAGGGCGGGCTATCAAGTAGCCGTAGCTTCCACGCTGCGAGCGTTCGTTAAAAAATCAGATGATGTCACTGCGGTTGAGCAACTCAAGCATAGTGCTCAATCAGAAATCCAGCGATTGACAAAACTCTGGACGCAGCAAGGTGCGCCTTCACTTTGGTTTTGTTATCACCCTTACTATAAATCACCAGATTTAATTGGGCCAGTGTTGTGTAAAGAATTTAACATCCCGTACATCACTGCTGAGGCTAGTTTTTCTCAGCGCCGTACTCAAGGTGTTTGGGGGTATTTACAGAACCAGGTCGTCAAGTCAATTAAAGATGCGGCGGTCAATATTTGTTTCACTGAGCGAGACAAATTTGGTTTGCGCAACGGTGTTCCATCTGCCAATTTGCTTAAGTTGCCTCCCTTTATTGATACGACAATTTTTTTGCAACATCCAATCAGTACGCAAACATCTCATTTGGTCACTGTTGCCATGATGCGCTCGGGTGACAAGATGAATAGTTATATTAGATTAGCGGCAGCGCTTGAGCATTTACAGCATTTACCGTGGACGCTATCCATTGTGGGTGATGGCTTATTAAACAGTGAAGTGCGGACACTGTTTGCTAAATTTCCTGCTGAGCGAATCATCTGGCACGGGCGACAAAGCCGTGCTGACATCGCGGCCCTATTTGCGCGTTCTACTTTGTATGTGTGGCCTGGGTGTGGTGAAGCTTATGGGCTTGCGTACCTTGAAGCGCAAGCGGCAGGTTTGCCTGTTATTGCCTACGATACCGCGGGTGTGCCTGAGGTAGTAAAATCGGGATACAGCGGTATCCTCACACCTGTGGATGACGATAAGTTATTTGCAGCAGCTATTGAAAAATTGCTGGGCGATAAACAAAAGCGAGAACTCATGTCACAACAGGCAAGGTCGCATGTAGAGCGACTGCATGGGTTTGAGCAGGCTAGTTCTGCGCTTGGTTTGCTGCTGCGAAAACACATTAGATAAAGTGCATGAGCAATCTTGATACGATGAAACGTTTACAGCACGTATTAACCGAACGTGCCAACGCTGGTTTTCCTGTTCAGTTCTGGTTGCGTGATGATGATGCGATAGAGCCAACTAAGTCGCTTGATCGATTACTTGATTTGACGGAGCGTTTTGCTGTGCCGATTACCTTGGCGGTTATCCCTGCACGCGCAGGTGACGCTTTGGCGGAACGTTTAGCGTCACGTAGTGAGGTGGCAGTGGCAGTGCATGGGTGGTCGCACACAAACCATGCGCCAACGAATGAAAAAAAACAAGAGCTTGGCATGCATCGTCCTATCGTTGAAGTAGTGGCAGAATTAGAGCGTGGGTATAACGAACTTGCTCAACGACATGCTGAACAATTCGTGCCGCTATTGGTACCGCCGTGGAATCGAATTGATGCGGCTATCGTTGAAGCATTACCGAGTGTTGGCTATAAAGCCTTATCAACTTTTGGTGCCCAATCATCCGATGCTATTTCAATGATGAATACACACATCGATGTGATTGACTGGAAAGGGACGCGTGGTGGTCGATCTATCAATGATCTTTTCTCTGAGATGGTCACCTTGGTAGAAAGTACTCGCACACCAATTGGCATACTCACTCATCATTTAGTGCACGATGATCCTGTTTGGCTTTTTTTGGAAAAGCTGTTTGCTTCAACAACAATGCATGCAGGAGCAAGCTGGGTATCTATTAACACGCTCGTGCCGGCCTTATCTCCACACCCATGACTTCCAGGCGAGTAATAAGCCTTTATCTTGAGCTTGTGCTTGTTGGCACCAGCGCTCCACGCTAGGTAAGGGTGTTTCCTGAGGGAGCTTGCCTGCAACTAGATCAGCATCAGCAAGTGTTACCGAGCCCCCGCGAGCCATTAGCGTAAAAATTAACGGCCCAGTTGTCCACCAAGCAGGGGCGTTAGGTAGTGCGTTCATTACATTATGTAGTGTGGTAGTTAGGCGTTTGAATACCGGATGATTAGGCGGTGTTGCTAACATCGAGTTGGCTAACAGTAAGCCGCCTTTTCCGGTATTGCGCGGTACATCTTCGGCCATGGCTGTTAGCCCAATCATTGGAATAAAATCGTGAAAGCCTAAATCGTTACGGGTCGGGTACCAATCGCTATCGAGGTACAGGCCACCGAGTTTTTCGAGTATGAGATAGCGGGCCACATCGACAGCACCGGGGTAGTCACCTTTTTGCAGCATATCTGCGTACACAGGGTTTTCGTTTAGGCCCAGTTCATTCAGATTGTCATCGTTCCATAATTGATACTCATAGCCTTGCGTCTGGGCATGAGCTTGCCAGGCGTTAGTACCGATTGGCGCATCATCTGGGCCTATCCAGATTTGATGAATCTTACGCGGAATGGGCTCGCTGTTAGCTTTTGCTATTGCCCGGCGCTCTGCGCTTGTAAACTGCGTGTAGGGGCTTAGCAGCGCCGGTGGTGGGACCAAATGAAATTGGTAGCCAATGCTCTGAACGGCGTCTTTTTCAGCCTTGGCAAGCTTTAGAAGGGCTGATTGCAAGCGTCTTGGCAAGCCAAGTGAGGTGTTGTGGCCCAATAGTTTGGCTTGAGGATCCCTTGAAAGCGCTGTCAGGACCTCCCTAGCCGCTTGAAATTGCCCTTGCATCCGTAGCGTTGCAGCCGCTCTTAGCTGGTCATTCAGTCTTTTTTTGTCCACGCGTGATCCACAATTCAGGGCAATAACTTAGTTAAACGGCCCTATTACGATCATGTTATCTTGTGGTGTCCGTTTCGCAAAGCCTATCAACAGTTAAAATATCGTTTGGGTCATGTCCGATCAGTTAAATCCAAAAACAGACCTACTACGAATTGAGAACCTTGCGGTTAGGTTTCCATTGCCTGGTGGTCACCTGGATGCAGTCAAAGGTGCCAGCCTGAGAGTGTTGCCGGGCAAAGTCACTGCGCTGGTAGGCGAGTCGGGCTCTGGTAAGTCTGTTATTAGCCAAGTCATTATGGGCCTGCAACCCGCGACGGCTGACGTCACAGGGCGGGTTCTATTTAGTGATCCAGCTGAGCCGGGGTCTGTGCAAGATATGGTGACCTTGCCTCACGATGGAATCAAGATTCGATCCATTCGCGGTCGGCGCATCGGCATGATTTTTCAAGAACCCATGACCTCTTTCTCGCCGTTGCACACGGTGGGTAATCAGATATCAGAATTGCTAAACGAACATACACTGATGTCGCCTGCACAGCAGCGTAAGCGTTGCGAAGAAATGTTAGGGCTTGTCGGGTTTGAGCATCCGGCTAAGGTGTTTGATATGTATTCGTTTGAGTTGTCAGGAGGCATGCGGCAACGGGCGATGATTGCTATGGCTTTAATATGCGAGCCTGCTTTGCTTATTGCAGATGAACCTACGACTGCATTGGATGTAACGATACAAGCGCAAATTTTAAATCTGTTACGTGATCTTCAGTCTGAACTGAAGATGGCGGTTCTGTTGATTACACATGATCTTGGCGTTGTGGCCAATATGGCTGATGAAGTCTCTGTTATTTATCATGGTGAGATTATGGAGTCAGGTTCGGTGGATAGTATCTTTCGATCTCCATCGCATCCGTATTTAAAGGGCTTGATGGGAGCTATTCCTCATTTCGGAATGGCTAGAGACACACGGCTAAAACCATTACGTGATATTGAAACGAATGTTGATCATTTGCTCGACAAATTATCCGCGCCGCCAAAGCAACAAGATTCAAAGCCTGACATCATGTTGTCAGTTAAAAATTTAAGCAAAACTTTCGTCACACGAAAACAGGATTGGCAGGTGCGCGAAACCGTTAAGCCAAAGCCTGCCGTAGATAACGTTAGCTTCGATATTCGTCGCGGTGAATGCCTTGGTTTAGTGGGTGAAAGCGGCAGCGGCAAAACAACCTTAAGCAAAATTTTGATGCATGCGGTTACACCTGATAAGGGTAGTGTGAGTTTTGATGATGGTAGTGGTTCGGTTGATGTTCTTGCCGCTAGAGGGGCTGAACTTAAAGCGCTTCGCACTAAAATACAGATGATATTTCAAGATCCCATCTCGTCACTATCGCCTCGTATGTCGGTAGGCAATATTTTGCGAGAGCCTTTTGAAATTCATCAACGTGGCACCGTCGAGCAACGCAATATCGCTATTACGGCGCTGCTTAACGCAGTGGGTTTAGGCGATAGCGCATTGCAACGTTACCCGCATAGCTTTTCAGGTGGGCAACGTCAGCGTATAGGGATTGCTCGTTCATTAGCTATTGCACCTAGCCTAATAATTTGTGATGAACCCGTATCGGCCTTGGATGTATCAGTACAGGCCCAGGTGCTCAACTTGCTTAAAGATTTGCAAAAAGATATGGAGCTTACGTATCTGTTTGTATCGCATAATTTGTCGGTAATTGACTACATGGCAGATAGGGTCGCGGTTATGTGGGCGGGTAAGATTGTTGAACTCGCTTCGCGTGATGTCATCATGAATGACCCGGTTCACCCCTACACCAAATCATTGATGAATGCTGTTCCTTTTCCTGATCTTGATCGCCCTTTAGATTTTGCCGCAGCTGGAAAAGCCAGTTCAACCTCATCAAAAGAGTGGGCTGACGTTTTTCGTGGCGATGATGAGCCGGGTTCGCTTGCCAATCTGGATTTAGGAAATGATCATTTTGTTCTAGCGCGGAGCACGGCCGACTTTAAGGAGTTACGAACTTGATTACACGGCGCAAAATGCTCGGGCTGTTGGCGTCGGCGACCATTCCCGGCACCTTGCATGCAACTGCCGATGCGACAGAAGACCACGCCTTATTTCGCGAACGTATTGATGCAGGTGAATTACCGGAGGCTGCGGCCCGTCTTCCCCTTAATCCTCGCGTGATTAACCTGCAATCGATGGGGCGCGAACCTGGAGTGCATGGCGGCAAAATAAGAATCCTGATTGGTCGCCAAAAAGATATCCGATATGTGCCCATCAATAGTTACTCCAGGCTAGTTGGCTACACTGAACAGTTAGAGATGGTGCCCGATATTCTTGAATCGTATACCGTTAAGGAAGGCAGAATATTTACATTACGTTTGCGGCCTGGTCATCGTTGGTCTGATGGCAGTGCGTTCACATCCGATGATTTTAAATACTTCTGGAACGATGTTGTTCTCAACAAAGAAATTCTCCGCGGTGGCGCGCCGGTTGGATTAAAAGTCAACGGCGAGGTTGCAAAGTTTGAAGTGCTCGATGAACTTACGGTTCGTTACACTTGGTCTCTACCAAATCCTCGATTTTTGAGCAGGCTGGCTGGCCCGATTCCGCAAACCTTAATGTTGCCTGCGGCGTACATGAAGCAGTTTCACGCTAGCTATCAAACTGCCGAAAAGCTTGCAGAGTACATTAAACAATACCGAGTTGATGATTGGGTAGGATTGCATCGCAAACTGTCGCGGCAAAATCGGCCTGAAAACCCAGATCTTCCAACGCTTGAAGCTTGGCGTCCGCGCACGCGGCCACCGGCAGAGCAATTTGTATTTGAACGTAACCCGTACTTTCATCGTGTTGACGAGAATGGTAAGCAGCTGCCCTATATTGATCAAATTGTTATGAATGTGAGTTCGACAGAGATCATCGCCGCGAAAACGGCTACAGGGGATAGCGATTTACAAGGTGTTGGTTTAGGGCTTCCCGACTACACACTCATAAAAGAATCTGAAAAACGCTTTCCGATCAAGGTGTCGTTATGGCGACGAACCCAAGGCTCTAGTGTTGCGTTGTTTCCAAATTTAAATTGCGGTGATTCAGTCTGGCGCCCGCTATTTCAAGATGTGCGTGTGCGGCGAGCCATGTCGTTGGCTATCAATCGTCGAGAAGTTAACCAAGTGCTCTATTATGGGCTTGCGCACGAAAGTGCGGATACGGTGCTGCCAGAGAGCCCATTATTTAAACCCGAATATGCAGCGGCCTGGTCAAGCCATGATCCCGAACAAGCTAACCGATTACTAGATGAAGTCGGATTAGTTAAGCGCAATGGTGCGGGCATAAGATTGTTACCCGACGGTCGGCCTGCCAATATAACCATCGAGTCAGCGGGCGATCGCACGTTAGAGACTGATGTTTTGGAGCTTATTACCGACTACTTTCGGCAAATAGGCATTGCCTTGTTTATACGCAGTTCCCAAAGAGATATCTTTCGCAGCCGGATCATGGGTGGGAGTGTGATGATGTCGGTTTGGAGGGGGCTAGATAATGGTTTGCCGTCCGCCGATATGGCGCCCACTCTATTAGCGCCTACCAGTAATGATCAATTGCAGTGGCCTGTATGGGGGCTGCATTATATGTCGGCTCAAACGCAAGGCAAAGCGTCTGATATGCCTTATGTAAAGGAACTCAGCGAGCTTCTCGATAGCTGGATGCTTTCCACTAGCACTGACGAGCGCAGCGATATATGGGCCCGCATGCTGGCCATACATGCCGATCAGGTGTTTTCCATCGGCACGGTTAATGGTGGCTTGCAGCCGCTCGCGCGCTCATCAAGCCTGAGGAACATACCCGATCAAGGTTTGTATGGGTTTTCTCCAACCAGTTATCTTGGTGTTTATATGCCTGATACTTTCTGGTTAGAAAAAGAGAGTTAGCCATGTTTCGATACATTATTTGGCGCATTCTTACCATGATACCCACACTGCTGATTATCTCGGCATTGGTGTTTGTCATCATCGAATTACCACCGGGTGATTATTTTGAAAGCCATGTGGCAGAGCTTCGTGCCCAGGGCGAATCCGCTGATCTTGCCGAAATAGAAATGCTCAAAGAACGCTACGGTTTTGATAAGCCGATGGTGGTGCGTTACGCCCATTGGCTCGGTGGCATGCTTGTGGGTGATTTTGGCTATTCGTTTGAATACCGCTTGCCAGTTAATGAAGTAGTAGGTGATCGGCTTTGGTTAACTATTTTAGTCTCGGTAGTGACCATCACATTCACTTGGTTGATCGCGTTTCCAATTGGCATCTACTCTGCGACGCACCAGTACAGTTGGGGCGATTACGGCCTCACCTTCATTGGCATGATAGGTATAGCCATACCTAATTTTATATTGGCTTTGGTGATGATGTACTTGGCTAATATTTGGTTCGGTACCTCGATTGGTCATTTGATGGACCGTGAGTATTTTAATCAACCGATGTCCTGGGATAAATTTGTTTCTATTCTCGAGCATTTGTGGATTCCTGTTCTGATTATCGGTACAGCAGGCACGGCGAGCATGATCAGACGCTTACGAGCCAATTTGCTGGACGAACTGAAAAAACAATATGTCATCACTGCGCGCTCCAAGGGATTAAAACCGAGGAAGGTACTGTTGAAGTATCCACTGCGTATGGCGCTCAATTTTTTCATCTCCGATATTGGCTCAATTTTACCGGCGGTAATCTCTGGTGCTGAAGTTACGGCTATTGTGTTGTCTCTGGAGACGACAGGGCCAATGTTAATCAAAGCGCTGCAAAGCCAAGATATGTATCTGGCTGGATCATTCCTGATGTTCTTAGCGTTTCTTACGGTGGTTGGTGTGCTGGTGTCGGATATCGCATTAGCGATATTGGATCCTCGCATACGATTTGGTGCGGGGCGTCATAGATGAAGTCGCCATTGCCTGAGCCGGGTGCACCGCTTGAGCACTATGTGTCACAAGCCGCCTATGATCCAACCAGTATTGAAAGCAATGCAGGGGTGGGCGGGCCACTAGCGCACGCATCGCAAATGAGGCTGATGTGGTGGTATTTTCGGCAGCATAAACTGGCCTTGGCATCGGGCATATTTTTGCTATTGGTGTATTTCTCTATTCTATTCAGTGAATTTTTAGCGCCTTATAATCTGCATACTCGTAACACCGAATATATCTACGCGCCGCCCATCTCAGTTCACTTTACTCGTGACGGTAGTTTGGTACGCCCCTATGTTTATGGGCAAACGATGTCGCTGGATATGACCACGCTTCGTCGCGACTACACAGATAACCTAAATGACATTCAGCCAATACGATTTTTCTGCCGCGGCGATGCTTATAAATTTTGGGGTCTAGTTGAATCTGATTTACATCTCATTTGTCCTGCTGAAAATGGACAGTTGTTTTTACTAGGCACGGATCGACTGGGGCGGGACGTATTATCACGAACCATTTATGGCGCTAGAATCTCCCTAACCATTGGCATCTTTGGCGTCATGTTAAGTTTTTTCCTTGGCATTGTTATTGGTGGTTTGGCCGGGTACCGCGGTGGCTTTTTCGACATGATGGTTCAACGCATAACCGAGGTGCTGCAATCCATTCCAAGTATTCCATTGTGGATGGCACTTGCCACGATAATCCCACTAACCTGGAGTCCATTGCTAGTTTATGTGGGAATAACGGTCATTCTGAGCTTGTTGGACTGGACAGGCTTGGCAAGAGCGGTACGATCCAAGTTGTTATCATTGCGCGAAGAGGATTACGTTGTTGCAGCCGAACTACTTGGCGCTAATAGCAAGCGAGTGATTGGTAAGCATTTAGTCCCAGGCTTTATGTCTCATCTTATCGCTAGTGCCACCTTAACGGTGCCTGGCATGATTCTCGGCGAAACAGCATTGAGTTTTTTGGGTATCGGGTTACGTCCACCCATCACCAGCTGGGGCATTCTTTTAACTGAGGCAAGAAGTATCAACATCATTGCACTTTACCCTTGGCTTCTGTTCCCTGTGGTTCCTGTTATTCTGGTGATACTGGCGTTTAACTTCCTTGGGGATGGTTTACGCGATGCTGCGGACCCCTATAAATAGATGGAAGTAAATGGAAGCGATAGGGGAGTGAGTGAACGTGATAGTGATAGTGACAAAGCGGTCTCGATGAATCAGCTAAATGACAAGCGGATACTCATGTACAGCCATGACACCTTTGGCTTGGGTCATCTACGTCGTTGTCGTACCATAGCTCACTCATTGGTTGAAAATTTTAGTGGCCTGAGCATATTAATTATCTCAGGTGCTGCGATAGCGGGCGCATTTGATTTTAGAGCTCGCGTTGACTTCGTCAAAATACCCAGCGTGATAAAGCTTCGCAGTGGCGAATACACATCGCTAGATAAACATATTGATTTGAGTGAAACGATCAGAATGCGCGAATCGATCATACGTCACACAGCTGAATCGTTTAAACCCGATATCTTTATTGTTGATAAAGAGCCAATGGGGCTTCAAGGTGAGATAAGCGACACCATTAGCTATCTAAAATCACAAAATACAACACTGATATTAGGTTTGCGTGATGTGATGGATTCGCCTGATTTATTAGCAGCTGAGTGGAAGCGCAAGGCGCTAATACCAAAAATTGATAATAACTATGATCACATATGGGTTTATGGGCCAGAGAATTTTTACAACCCTATGATCGGTTTAGATATTCCACAGTCGATGACTAAGCGAATTACTTTTGTTGGCTTTTTAAAAAGAGAGGCACAGGCTTCACAAGATGGATTGTCTACTCATAAGCAAGTTGGCGACTACATTCTTATTACACCTGGTGGTGGCGGTGACGGAGTTGCGTTGGTTAGAGGTGTTATAGCAGCTTATGAGCACGATGCTACGCTTGCGCATAAAACGCTAGTTGTGCTTGGGCCTTACATGCCTGGTAAGCAGCGTAGTGAGTTTCTCGCTAGGAGTGAGGCTTTAGAGAATGTTGAGGTTATTGATTTCGATTCTCGAATGGAGGAGCTTATTGCTGGTGCTAAGGCTGTTGTCTCGATGGGTGGGTACAATACGTTTTGCGAAATTTTGTCTTTCGATAAGCCTGCGCTAATTGTGCCACGAACCGTTCCACGGGAAGAACAATTAATTCGCACCAAAAGAGCAATGGAGCTCGGTATGGTCGAGATGCTATTGCCGGAGGATGCAGAAGATCCCATCAAGATGAGCGCGGCACTAAAAGCATTGGTTGATACGCCAAAACCTTCAGAGCGAGCAGGCATTGTGGAGTTAAATGGGCTTACTAATATATCGCAGATTCTTGGCGATGTTTTCAATCGCGGAGCAGTTGGCGAAGTTGATCCGAAGGTGAATGTGTTATCCACCTGACCGATAAAAAGCCCAAGCTTCGTCGCAAGTTGCTTGTTGTTTTAAAAGGTTATCCGCGGCTCTCAGAAACCTTTATTGCACAAGAGATACTGGGCTTAGAACATGCTGGGATAGAGCTTGTCATCATTTCTCTGCGACACCCCACTGATACTACTCGGCATGCCGTGCATGATGAGATAAAAGCGCAGGTTGTTTACTTGCCAGAATACATACATCGCTCGCCAACACGCGTGTTGCGAGGGCTAGTCGCCGCCCTGAGAATGCCAGGCTTTACCCAAGCCTTTAAACAATTTGTGGCCGACTTTTCACGTGACCGCACGCGCAACCGTATCAGGCGGTTTGCGCAAGCTGCTGTGCTTGCGTCGGAGTGGCCGGATGGTGCGCAGTGGTTGCACGCTCACTTTATTCATACGCCGGCGTCGGTTACCTCTTATGCCAGTGCTATAACAGGTATTCCATGGACGGTATCGGCGCATGCTAAAGATATCTGGACATCACCTGACTGGGAGCTTAAGCAAAAATTAGCTGATGCAAAATGGGCCGTGACTTGTACTCGCTTTGGTCACCAGCATTTGCAGTCGCTAGCTGCAAATCCACCCACCATTCATTTGAGTTATCACGGGCTTAACTTAACGCGATTTCCACCTTTTGATAGAGCCCAATCCGATCAAGCAGGTTTGGTTGCTGAGAGCCCTATTGTTATTCTTAGTGTTGGGCGTGCAGTTGAAAAAAAGGGCTTTGATATTCTATTGCAAGCGCTCGCAAAGATTCCTCAATCATTGCATTGGCAGTTTGTACATATTGGTGGAGGCACGGAACTACTAGCTTTAAAAGCGCTTGCCGAACAATTGAATATTGAAAGTCGTATTACTTGGCTAGGTGCAATTGATCAAGCAGAAGTGCTGGCAAACTATCAACGTGCCGATGTATTTGCACTGGCGTGCAGAGTAACCGCTGATGGCGATAGAGACGGGTTGCCTAATGTGCTACTTGAAGCTGCAAGTCAAGGGCTGAGCTGCATCTCCACTCGAATTTCTGGGATACCAGAATTTTTTGATGAAGAGAATGGGATATTGGTTGAACCAGAAGATCCCACTATGTTAGCGGCGGCATTAACGAAGGCGATTGAATCGCCAGCACTTCGAGATAGGCTTGGGCGGGCCGCGCAACAAAAAGTGAGAAGTACTTTTGACTACCACACCAGCATTGAGCAATTGGTGGGTTTGTTTGAGCAAGAATGGAGCTCGAAATAATGACGGATGGCCCAGTATTGCGAGTGATGTTTTATGTGCAGCATCTTCTTGGTATTGGGCACCTGATGCGAGCTCGCCGAATTGCACTAGCGCTTCATGCAAATGGAATTCACGTAACGCTTGTAACCGGTGGGTTGCCTGTCGCAGGTTTTGAATCATCGGGTGTGGATCAAATTGCGTTACCACCACTGGCCGTAAGCGATGGCAACTTTAGTGCCTTAGTCGATGGTGAAGGCGTGCCAGTCGATGAGGCTTATAAAGATAACCGTCGCGCGCGCTTGCTGGAAGTGTTTGGTCGTATACGTCCGGACATTGTAATGCTAGAGGCGTTTCCCTTTGGTAGGCGTCAGCTCCGCTTTGAACTGTTACCCTTAATTGAAGCCATACAAGCTAGCGAACCTAAGCCATTGCTTGTTACATCAATTCGAGACGTATTGCAAAGGCGCAGTAAAGCCGGTAGAGATGAAGAAACGGCTGATACCGTCAATTCATATTTTGATAAAGTATTGGTTCATGGTGATCCGAATTTCACACCGCTTGAAGAAACGTTTCCATTAGCGGATGCCATTGCTGATAAAATTGCATATACCGGGCTCGTGTGCGGGCCGGTGCCTAAGCTTTCTAGCGAATCGTATTCTGTTGTCGTGTCAGCAGGTGGTGGGGCGGTTGGGTCAGATTTATTAAACGCATCGATAGAAGCAGCTGCGCTGCTACCACAAATTGAATCATGGTGTGTTATTGCGGGGCCATACTTGCCGCGACATGAGTATGAAGCGCTAGCGAATCACGCTCCAGCTAATGTCACCGTTGAACGATTCAGAGCCGATTTTACTAGTTTGCTTGCTACAACCGAGTTGTCAATATCTCAAGCTGGGTACAACACGGTTAGTGATGTGCTGCAGGCGCAGTGCCGTGCACTGTTGGTGCCCTTTAGTTCGCATGGTGAAACTGAACAGGCAGATAGGGCGGTAAGGTTGCAGCAACTTGGGCTAGCCACGGTGGTGCCCGATGACCTACTAATGGATAAACGGTCGTCTGGCCAAAAACTAGCGTCGATCATTAGTACAAGCATGGCTACAGAATCAGCAAAACAATCAATCACTATTGATTGCGACGGTGCAAATGGCACAGCAAGCGTTTTACAAAGCCTAATCAGGCCGAAAGGGATGAATACTTAGTTCATCAACTGATGAGATAATAGAATGGATGGGTACGCGTATCACTGCTGACGAAAATAATTGGGCGCAACTGGAGTCTGAGCTGGATGTCTGGGCTGCAAGCGGGCGTGTAGCCAATTTTTGGTGGCGAGATGATGATGCAGCCGCGCCTGGGCCAAAGCTTGACCAGCTGATTGATATCACCCAATCGACGGGGCTTCTACTGGCTGTAATCCCTAGTCGATTAGAACCTACTTTGAAATCCACTCTTGCGCAAACCCCTCATGTTCAAGTGGCGCAACATGGGTATGCACACATCAATCATGCGCCTAGAGGGCAAGGCTTAGGTGCTTGGGAGCTTGGGCTGCATCGTGGCATCGATAAGGTCATGGCAGATCTTGACGCAGGACGCAGGCGCTTGGAGGATCAATTCGAGTCACAGTTTTTGCCCGTTGTCGTCCCACCGTGGAATCGTATTGCGCCCGAACTGCTCCAGCCGATTGCATCTCGAGGTTACCGAGGTGTATCTGCGTTTGGGCCTCGCTTAGCCGCTCAGCCTGAGCCGGGCTTGAGGGTTATCAATGCGCATTGTGACCCAATAAGGTGGAAGTCAGAAACTCGTTTCAGAGGTGTCGATAAAGTTATCGCACAACTCGTGGAGCATTTACAGGCACGACGTAATGGTACAGTTGATTCGGAAGAAGCCACTGGTTTTTTAACCCACCATATTGATCTTGATGCGGCTGGCTGGGAATTTAGCGCTCGTTTGGCTGAGTTGATTGACCATCACGCTGCAGCGCAATGGTGTGCGCCTAAAGAATTATTTTTGTCATGAGTCAACTAACTGAGTAAAGGGTTTGAGTAAAGGATTTGTCAGAAACGCAGAATATAGCGATGCAGAGGCTATCTGTTCGCTCCTGCATAACAAAATGAACAGCCGTATTCCGGTTGAGTATTGGCGTAGGCTTTTTGACTATCAATGGCTTGAAGCCAAACCCGACTTTGGCCGTGTTGTTGAAGCGGATGGGCAAGTACTGGGCTATTGTGGAATGGTTTACGCCGATCGTATGGTCGGTGAGGGTAATCAACTGCGTCAGGAGCGCATTGTTAGTATGAGCTCTTGGTACCTAGATAAATCGTTGCGTGGACAAGGGCTTGGCCGAGATATGCTGATATCGTGTATCGCTGATCCAACGCTCACCTATGCCACGCTAACGAACTCGAAAAAACCCTTGGGTATTGTGGAGTCGCTCGGTTTTAAAGTGCTGGAAGATCATCGCTATATCTGGCGTAAGACCAACCAATCACACGATGGAGTGTTTATCACTACCGACAAACAAGCCATTTGTCATCGTATTAATACGCACCAGCAGACGCTCATGAATGATATGCAGCCGTATTCACTCACACCACTGCTGGTGGAGCTTGATGGTGCGCAATCGTTAGTGTTTTTTTCGATTAAGCGAAAAGCGGCCGATGTGTTGTGGTATGACTTAATGTACGCCAGCAATCAAGCACTCTTCGTTAGCTGTGCATCCGCCCTGGCTGATCAGCTGCTGCCTGATTCACCCGCCGTGCTAGCCGCGGATGGCCGGTTCGTTAAACAAGCGCCGACAGGTGTAACAACAGAGCGCTTACCCGTAGCGCGTTATTATGTCAGTCAGCGCGTTGTGCCGCACGAAATAGATCACTTGTACAGTGAATTACAATTACTCGATCTGAAGTTGGATTAAGCAACAAATGAAAAACTACAGTGGATACAAAACTATGAAAGGTATTCGAACCGCAGCAATGCTGATTGGCATAGTCATGTTGTTGAGTGCCAATATCAATGTCCACGCACAAGAGCTTTCCTTGTCCTCAAACACGGCGGAGTCAGCAGTTGAATTGTCCGATATTGACAATCCGGAAGCAGTAAGAGCACTGGTGTCTCGATTGTCTGACAGCGAGGTTAGAGACCTGTTGTTGCAACAGCTGGATGTGGTTGCTGAAAAACAGAATACCGAAGCTGAACCTGATCAAATCAGTTTGTTTAGTCTCATCACCACGTATATCCCGATTTCAGTTGGGGCATCGATCGAAAATTTCCCTAATATGATTTCCGATCAGACGAAGGTGTTTCGTTTGTTTATCAAAAGTCTTGAGCCGGATGGCTGGTTGAAATGGTTAGGTATGTTTCTCACGGCAATTGCGGCCGGTGCTCTGGTTGAATATCTGGTCAGGCAACTCACACATCGGTGGCGATTAACCGTAGATGATTTCTCCTCAAATCATTCGCTGTTAGAAACATTAAGAATTCTCTTTAGGCGGTTGATTCTTGATTTGTCAGGTTTGATTGCATTTATTGTTGTGTCGCAGTTTGTGTTAAAGCAATTGGTTGATCCCAGCTCGCACTACATTACTCATCACATGCTATGGAATATCATACTTATCCCAAGATTATTTTCTGTGATATTGAAATTTGCATTTGCACCGCAACGCGCGGATTTACGGCTGATTCACACCAGTGATGCTTCGGCAAAGTTCTTACATAGGCATCTAGTTGGTGTTGCATTGTTTGTGGGCGTTTTCTTATCCGTGTTAGACCTCCAAAGAGTACCCGGTGCGGAAAATATCCAATCCAGAATTGGTTTTGTCGTGAACTTGGCGATTCACCTTTACTTTGCTTTTATCGCCTGGCATTCACGTTACGCTTTAATCGATATTATCAACGGTAAGAACGATGATGCCACGCCAATGGAAAAAACCGTAGCAAAGCTATACCCATATTATGCTCTGCTGGTTATTGTAAGCAGTTGGATATTGGTTCAGTTGCTGGTAGCGCAGCATAAGTTTGAACTGGTCCAAAAGGGTGTTCAGTATTCCACGATGTTTATTTTATTACTTGCGCCCATCATGGATACCGTCGTCCGAGGGCTGGTGAAGCATTTGACTCCAGAAATAAGCGGCGAGGGTGTCATGGCTGAACAGGCCTACGAATCCACCAAACGTAGCTATATACGCATTGGCAGGCTACTCGTTGTACTGATTGTTTTGGCGTGGCTCACTTGGATCTGGGAAGTCGATCTTGCGAATATGAACACGGCTGATATCGGTGCGATAAAGACTCAACGGTTTATTGGTTTTATCGGGATTATCGCCGTGGGTTACTTATGTTGGGAAATAGTGACACTTTGGCTAAATCGAAAACTAGCGGCAGAAAACACCTCGCCAGATGGTGCGGTTGAGTCAGCGGTTCCCGGTGGCGACGGCGGTGGCCCGGGAGGTTCACGGTTATCCACTGTGTTGCCATTAATAACCTGGTTTGTGCAAGCTGGCATTATCATCATGACCGTGCTCATGGCACTGAGTGATCTCGGCATCGATACCACGCCACTGTTGGCCGGTGCTGGTATCGTAGGTCTTGCGATTGGCTTTGGCGCGCAAAAGTTAGTTGGCGATATCGTATCGGGTTTGTTTTTTCTGATAGATGACGCGTTCAGACAGGGCGAATACGTGAATGTGGAAGGGACCATGGGCACGGTGGAGAAAATTTCCCTGCGTGCCATGCAATTGCGTCACCATCGTGGGCCGATTCATACCATCCCCTATGGGGAAATCCCAAAGATCACCAACTACTCAAGGGATTGGACGATCATGAAGTTGCAATTCACGGTGCCATTTGAGACCGATTTAATTAAGGTCAAAAAGATCTTTAAAAAGATAGGTCAGGATTTACTCGAACATCCCGAGTTTGGCGATGATTTTTTCAGCCCGTTTAAATCTCAAGGTGTTGTGCAGGTGGATGATGTGGGTATCGTGTTGCGCGGTAAGTTCATGGTTAAGCCTGGAAAGCAATTCATGATTCGTAAAGAAATATTTGCGCGAGTGCAGAAAGATTTCGATGCAAACGGTATACAGTTCGCTCGAAAAGAGGTGCGTGTTAAATTGGATGGTGGAAACCAGAATGGTGCAGAGCTGTCCGAGGCTGATAAAACCACAATCGGTGCGGCTGCATCTGAAGCAAGTGAAGAAAAGCCGATTACCTAATGTCAATTTTTTAAGTCACGTATTAAACCTCAAAGAGAGTAGGTAATGGAAAAGAGCATTTTTGGATTCATTTGGAAATACTCAAAAAAGAATCAGCTCACTTTGCTGTTTGTTACGCTACTGACCTTTCCGATTCTGTACGTAACGCTTGAACTGCCTAAACGCATCATCAATGATGCGATAGGTGGCTCAAATGAGGGCGTTGTCATTCTTGGGGTTGCACTGACTCAGATTCAGTTTTTATTGGTTTTATGCGCTGCATTTTTGTTGGCTGTTCTGGTAAACGGGCTACTAAAGATGCGGCTGAACACCATGAAAGGGGTGCTCGCAGAACGCTTACTTCGCCGATTTCGCTATCAACTCTTAACGCGTGTCTTACGATTTCCACAGCCTTATTTTCGAAACACTAGCCAAGGTGAATTGGTTTCTATGGTTACATCGGAAGCTGAGCCTTTAGGCGGAATGATGGGCGATATGTTATCCCAGCCGATCCTTCAGGCAGGCCAGATGTTAACCATATTGGTTTTTCTTTTTGCACAGAGCGTCTGGTTTGGATTAGCAGCGATTGCACTTATACCATTGCAAGCTTGGATCATCCCGATATTGCAGCGTCAAATCAATTTGCTGAACAAGGGCCGAATTCAGGAGGTACGTAAACTCGCCTCTGATATCGGTGAGACAGCGGCAGCGGTAGGAGATATTCGAACTAACGGTGGGTCGCGATACCGCATGTCGTTATTCTCTGATCGCTTGGGTAAGTTATACGACATTCGATTTGAAATTTATCAGAAGAAGTTCTTTATGAAATTTCTGAATAATTTCATCAATCAATTGACACCCTTCTTTTTTTATTCTGTTGGTGGTTATCTTGCGATCAAAGGGCATATTACGGTTGGTGCTCTGGTAGCGGCGTTAGCAGCATTTAAAGATATGTCTTCGCCATGGAAGGAACTATTATCTTTTTACAATGCTACGCAGGACGTTGCTGTGAGATGGGAGACGGTCACTGAACGTTTCGCATCGAGCCCGCTAGTAGATGACAGCCTGTATGAAGGTACGCCAGAAGGTGCTCCCGATCTAAAAGGGGACATCGACATTCGTAACGTGACGATTCGAGATGAAGAAGGTAAAACAGTTTTAGAGGATATTAATCTGTTGATACCGCAAGGTGCTCGTGTTGCGGTTAAAACCGAGAATGAAACGTCAGCCTTAGCGTTTGCCAACTTGCTTGTGCGTGAACTGATTCCGCAACACGGAACCGTTACTATAGCGGGGCAGGATCTAAACACCATACATCAAGTGACGCTGGCTAACAGCATTGGCTATGCGCATTCTAACCCTCAAATTTTAGAGGGCACGCTAGGCGAAAATCTTCTATTGCCTTTTAAAAACAAGCCCATTGGGGAAATCGATCGAGATGATCAGGGCTACAACGAATTTCAAGAAAAAGCTGAACAATCTGGAAATAGCATCGATCCCTTTGATTCTAATTGGGTTGATCCTACTGTTGCTGGTTTAACTTCCTCAGATGAAATAAGGGAGTGGTGGTTCAAGTTGGTGCAGGCTATGGGCATCGATGATTTTATGGTACGCCGCGCTTTGCGCTCTCTTATCGTCGTATCAGAACATCAAGCATTGGCTGATGCTATCGTTAAATTAAGACCTGAGATCGCCGAGCGATTAGCTGAAGCCGGGTTAGATGATGTTATACATGGTTTTCATCCTGATAAATTTAATGTTGTATCACCGTTAGGTAGTAACCTTCTCTACGCTTTGCCCACTCGTGCAATAACGCAATTGTCCTTATCGCAAGACGACAATTTTATTCGTATTATTCATGAGCAAGGTATTGGTGACGAACTGATGGAAATGTCGGTCACATTGATAGAAAATCTAACTGCGACGTTTGGTACTGATGGTACAGATCATCCACTGTTTCGTCGGTTGAATCTTGATGAGGGGTTGTACTATCGCTTGGGTGCGATCATAAAAAAGCGGCGTGAGATAGGTGATTCGGGGCTCCCAGCTGAGGATTATGGCCTAATGCTCACCGTGCCCTTTGCTTTTTCAGCCGAACAAATGGGCCCAGCGTTTAGTGATGAGTTTAAGGAGCGTGTGCTGGAGATCCGTAAAACAAGCGCGGAACAAATGGTTCAAGAATTAGATGGGTTGTTCGAAACTATTGACCCACAAAAGTACATTCCAGTAATGACGTTGCTTGGCAATGCAATTTTTGGGCGGGTGTCGAGGGTGGCTGGTTCACGCGAAGCCAAGATCGAAGACATCGTTGTTGAAGTCTTGAGTAAGCATAACTTGCGTCGACTGGCTGCGGAGTCTATTCATGATCTTGTCACTTCAAGTGGTGGTAGTAACTTACCTGCCGTCTTTAAAGAACGTATTGCCTTTAGCCGAGCAGGAATTAAGAAGCCGGATATTCTAATCCTGGCAAACTCACTTGCCAGTCATGATAGTGATGAGCGCGCAAAAATGCGAGAGCGCGTTACTAAGTTGATGCCCGACACAACCATCATTTTCATTGAGAAACAGATTCGAAACCCAGAAAGATACGACATGTATGTTGAGATAGTTGATGGGCGAATCGATGGTGGCGTTAAGCAAGAAGTACGGCAAGACTCAGATGCGCGCCAGGATCTCGATCGAAAAATCTCGGCACTTGCAAAGACAGAATTATTTGGCGAGCTGGATCGTAAACAACAACGCCTACTTGCTTTTGGTGCGCAGTGGTATAAAGCTGAAGCCAATCAAAAAATCTTTGTAGTGGGGGAGGAGGCAGATGCCGCATTTTTGTGCATCAAAGGTTCTGCGGGTTTGTATTGGACACCTGATGAGGAGAATGGTGAAGCCCGTATGGTATCGGAAGTTACGCCTGGGCGATTAATAGGCGACTTATCCATTTTTCTAAAAGAACAACGTGCACTCGACCTTATCGCCTTGGAGCAAAGTGTGTTTCTACGTATTGATGCAGGCGACTTGATGGATGTTATTGAACACGATGCGAATCTGGCGACCAGTTTAATGCGATCAGTATCTCGAAACTTACTGGGGGCGGTAGACACCATCACCAAGCTACGATCGTTTTCCATTGAACGAGGGGTCGATTTCTCAGAGTTTGATAACAGTTAAACCATTATTTCGAGCCACCCCTGCATGGCGGTGATGTTGGTACTGAGCCACCACGTTGTTCCCATTCTTCAGGTGTATGGGTGTGCAGGCTTAAGGCGTGTATCGATCCAGCCAATTGATCAGCTAGTAACTTATTAATACTGCGATGACGCTGTATTAATGAAGCATCTTTAAACGCCTCACTCACGACTACAAGCTTGAAATGCGATTCAGAACCCGCGGGAACATTGTGATTGTCGCTCTCGTTGATGACATCAAGATAGATGGGTTGGAATTCATCAACGATTTTGTCGTTTATTAACTGGGCTGTGGTCACTGGGGTTTCCGGTCGATTGCTATGAAACCTATAGTAGTGATGTAGAGTAGGGTTGTCATCTGTTTAGCACGGATCGTCATCCATTAAATGGCTGTCATACCCAGTGGGGCACTCACGTCCCGCGAAGGCTGGGATCCATGCACACGATTAGCTTCTCCGTATGCTAGATTCCCGCCTACGCGGGAATGACAAATCTACTCGGGACATGAGTGCCCCACCAGGTATGACAGCTCAAAAAGTAGACGAAAAAAAAGACGATAAGGCTAAACCTCATCGCCTTTTTAAGCAGTAGCGGCGACTTAAGTACGAGCTGTCACTTCAACAACGTGATAGCCAAATTGTGTTTTGATTGGGCCTTGTACTTCGCCCACTTCGCCGTCAAAGCAGGCTGTATCGAATTCAGGGACCATCTGGCCGCGACCAAATGTTCCTAGCATGCCACCTTCTGCACCAGACGGGCAGCTAGAGTTGGCTTTGGCTAGATCAGCGAAGTCGGCTCCGCCTTTGATTTGATCAATTAGACCTTGGCACTTATCTTCGGTATCGACAAGGATGTGGCGGGCTGTGGCTTGACTCATGATTTTGGTTTCCAAATGCCAAAGGCATCAATTGGTGGTGGCGCAGGAGCGGGTTTTGGCTGCTGTTGCTGCGAGACATCATCGACAACGTGCTTCATGAATGCGTTTAGATCGTCGAGGACTTCGGATTTTTGGGCGGCTGGCATGTCTTGCTGGCCCAACATGTAACCAACTACAGCGCACAAATATTGTGAACACACGCCTGGGTCTTTAGCGCTCGCGTCGTGCTGTTCTAATACGGCTTTGATGTCGCCTATCAGTTTTCCCGAAAGCTGCAATTCACTCATGCTGGTACGCGCCTAGCCGGTTTGGTATTGGATTCTGCCGTTGTAGATAGCATCGCCGGTGATCGTTGCTGTGCATAAACCTGTGTAGGTGTAACGAGCTCGCTGGTTAGGCGAACTTGCTTACAGCAAGGGCAGCGGTGCCATGTGGTGGTTGCACGATCACCAGTTTCTGAACGATCTTGTAACATCAAGGTATTGCAGCTATTGCATTTCATGTTGTTTTCAATCAGGTCGACAATAAGTGGCCAGGGGGCAACCTGGCCTTATTGTATTGCAATCAAGAGGTGTATGGGCGTTCTATTAACGTCGGCAGCTTATTCGGCCGCTATCCACATTTAGAGTCGCCACAGTTGAGACAGGTCTGGCATCCATCTCTAAGAACCAGCGCTTTGTGGTTGCATTTTGAACACAGTGAGGCATTCGCCTGCCAAGCTTCTTCGCCAGCGGCCTGATTTTCTGGCCCTGTCTCAGTTGCGGCTTCTGCTTCTGCGTTTAGCTCCGCCTTCTTTGCATCAATCATCTTTTGCTGTTCAGGATCAACTTCGTCCCGCTTCAACATGCCGATATCAATTAGATGGGTTTCGATAACCTCACCGATTTCGGCAATGATTGAAGGCATGTATTTGCCCTTGTTCCAGTAACCACCACGTGGATCAAATACTGAGCGAAGTTCGTCAACGATAAACGTAACGTCTCCACCTTTACGAAACACTGCTGACATGATCAGAGTGAGCGCAACGATCCACTGGAAGTGATCCAGATTTTTCGTGTTGATAAAAACTTCAAATGGGCGGCGTAGCTCGTGCTCTGTGCCTTCATTTAAAACAATATCGTTAATAGTGATATACATGGCGTGACCGGACACATGAGTCGGCACCTTCAATTTGTAGGTGGAGCCGATCAGTTTTTCTGGCCGCTTTAACGTTTCGTGCATTTGAATAACATCGGCTAGCTCTGGTTGAGCTTGAGCCGCTTCAATGCTTGCTGCGTCATCTGCTTTGTTGACACTAAAGCCAACGATTTTTTTGGTTATTTTCATAGTCTCATCCCCGATCTGGTTCACATCTTTGTGCAAATGCTTAGCGCAAATGCAAAAAGCTTAGAACTTGCCGTAATAGCCTTCTTTTAGTGCGTCGTACAAGTTTGCAGCGCTGTGCATCTCGCCGTCGTATTCAATTTCTTCGTTACCTTTAACGCTGACCACTGAACCATCATCTAGCGTGAATTGGTATTCAGTGTTTTCCAAATCTTCTTCCTTTACCAATACACCTTGGAAGTTCTCTGGGTTAAAGCGGAACGTTGTGCAACCCTTTAGGCCTTGGTCGTAAGCCGTCATGTAAATGTCTTTAAACTTCTCGAATGGAAACTCTGTTGGTATGTTGGCCGTTTTTGATATTGATGAGTCAATCCACTTTTGCGCAGCAGCCTGTACCGCTACGTGCTCCTCTGGAGAAATATCATCAGCAGAAATAAAGTAGTCAGGTAATTGCGTAGTGACATCAGTGCTGCCAGGTTGAGCATCTGCATTAACCAGCTCTCGGTAAGCGAGCAACTCAAATGAGCACACATCTACTTTTTGTTTAGTGTTTTTGCCTTCACGAATCACGTTGCGCGAATACATGTGCGCAAAGCTTGGCTCGATGCCGTTACTGGCATTGTTAGCAAGCGATAGCGCAATGGTGCCAGTAGGTGCAATTGAGCTGTGGTGCGAGAACCGCGCGCCCGTTTCTGCTAGCTCATCAACTAGCTGTGGATCAACCGAAGCAATACGTTGCATGTAGCGGCTATAGCGCGCATGCAATACACGGCCTGCCACCTGATCACCAATTTTGTAACCGTCTTCTTTCATTTCTGGGCGCTTGCGTAGCATCTCACCCGTTACTTGAAACATCTCGTTCATGATCGGTGCTGGGCCTTTCTCTTTAGCCAAGCTTAGTGATTCACGCCAGCCTGTTACTGCAAGTTCTTGTGTTACTTTTTCAGTGAATTCAAGCGACTGAGCGCTACCGTATTTGTGACCAAGCAATGTGAGCGTGCTGCCCAAACCAAGATAACCCATGCCGTGACGACGTTTGCGTAAAATTTCTGCACGTTGCTCTGGTAGTGGTAAACCATTTACTTCTACTACGTTGTCAAGCATACGTGTGAAGATTGATACAGTTCGAGTAAATCGTGGCCAGTCAAAACGCGCTTTGTTTGTAAACGGATCAATAACAAAACGAGTTAGGTTGATTGAGCCTAGCAAGCAAGCACCATAAGCTGGTAATGGTTGCTCACCACAAGGGTTGGTTGCACGAATGTTTTCGTCAAACCAGTTGTTGTTCATCTCGTTAACTTTGTCGATCAGGATGAATCCTGGCTCAGCAAAGTCATAGGTAGAAGACATGATTAGATCCCACAAGCGACGTGCAGGAAGTATTTTGTAAATCCGGCATGCCACTAAGCCTTCTTCGTTTACAACTGCATTCAAGTGGCTTGGCCAATCGCGCCAGATAATTTGATCTGGGTTGTCTAACTCTATGTTGTTTTCTAGTAGCTCTTTTTCACGGATTGGGAAAGCTAACTGCCAAGGCTCATCGGCTTTAACGGCTTGAATAAAATCTTCTGTGATCAACAAAGATAAGTTGAACTGACGCAGACGGCCATCTTCGTTTTTGGCTTTAATGAACTCAAGCACATCAGGATGACGAACATCGAAGGTACCCATTTGAGCGCCACGACGACCACCTGCAGATGAAACGGTAAAGCACATCTTGTCGAAGATATCCATAAACGACAATGGGCCCGAGGTGTAGGCGCCCGCGCCTGATACGTAAGCACCACGAGGGCGTAGTGTTGAGAAATCGTAACCGATACCGCAACCTGCCTTTAGTGTTAGCCCTGCCTCATGAACCTTATGCAGAATGTCGTCCATTGAATCCTGAACTGTGCCGGATACGGTGCAGTTAATCGTTGATGTTGCCGGCTTGTGTTTAGTTGCACCGGCATTTGATGTAATACGACCCGCAGGAGTTGCGCCTTGCTCTAGGGCCCAAAGAAATTCTTGATACCATTTTTTCTGGCTAGCTTCGTCTTTTTCGGTTTCCGCTAAAGCGCGAGCAACGCGATGAAACGTATCGCTAACTGATTGATCAACATTTTCTCCGTCCTTGGTTTTAAGACGATACTTTTTATCCCAAATATCTAACGAGGTTTCCTGAAGGGGAATCCTGTTTAACGGGCTTGTTTTCTCTGCGTCGGGAACGGCTACTAGGTCCACAGTACTCATCAGTGTCTTACTTCTCCGGTCGATGCGGTGCAGGGCGGTGCACTCGCTATGCTTTGCAACATTTCAGTGATAGTGCTCAGTGATATTGCTAAGTCATGTTGCAAAAATTCAGCCCAGAACCGATCGAATCACACATCATGTAGTGATTATATAAGATCTGGGCACTACATATAGTGTTATAGACCACGAGCGCAGCTTTTGCGAAAATCTTGTGTGCTAGATGGCTAGAAACCAGCTTTTTGCCTAGCTACAAAGGCTGTAAAAAATGTGAACAGCCACACAAAAAATGTCAATAGTGCGATACGGGCTGCGCAGTCTACTGCTGGAAATGGCTACTCGTCAACAAAAATTCCACAAGATGTAGGCTTCAATTTACAATTAACCACAAGATGTGGTGTTTCTCCGGTATATAACCTTGAAAACCTGTGGATAGCTTGTGGGTATCTGTGGATAAGTCCGTTTTACGACGTTTTATTGACCATCCGCGTCATTCCCGCGAAGGCGGGAATCCACAGCCTAAACGGTGAAAAAGGTGCTCTAATTAAGCGCACTTTGATGCGCAATTAACACTCAAAAATCGAGGTCCGGCATGCCTCACGCAGACTGTTGCGCCCAACGAGGCCGCCACCTGTTCCCAATACAGTTCTGCGGTCGAAGTAAGCCATGGTAAGCACAACGAAGCGATTACCCCCTGTATATCGATCCCATTAAAAGGGAAGCCTGCGCAAACAATCGAAAGAGACATCCTTCACGGGATCGGGCGTTCTCCGCGGTAGGGTCCGATTACTGCGTCTGGGAGGCATGGATGCCGCTGCCAAGCCCCCATGATGGGTCTATGGCGTCCCAAGTAGTGGGGCCGACCGCAGTGGGCGCAGAGCTCCCGCGAAGAATGCCGGCAACCGGAGCAAATGCGAATTACTTCACGTTGGGGCGAAGGGTGGCCCTTTAGAGCTTGTTGTTGATCACATTGTTTGGAAAAACGGTTTACGAATCGAGTGGCAGCTCTAAAAATCATCCCAATTCGCTGGCAAGGATTAGAGCTGCCTAGTATTGTGGGTTCCAAGGCCTATATAGGCAATAACGAGATCGGGTTAACCCGACTGGAGAGAACCAACAATGTTATTTAGCTTTAAAAGAAAAAAGAATTTTTCATCAGTGCGAACTATAGAGCGCGTTGTTAAAAGCAAGCGTTGGGTACACCGTAATCAACTTAAGCTTGGTATGTACGTTAGTGAGCTTGATAAGCCTTGGGAAGAAACACACTTTATGTTTCAAGGTTTCGTAATTGACTCGCAAAAATTGCTTGACGAAGTCCAGCATGTTGCTGAGTACGTGCAAGTTGACGCTGAGAAATTGGCAATGGTTTCTTCAGATAGCCGAAATCGACTTTGCGCAGCGACTAAATAGTTACAACTATTTTTAGCAATTTTATTTAGCTATAGATACTGTCAGCAAGACATTATCCGTAAGTGCCAGCAAGTCTGGCTAAAGCCAAATCGTCGCCAGCCCCAGAAAAGCGATTAGACCGATTACATCAGTGATCGTTGTTAGTGCAACACCACCAGCTAGTGCTGGATCAATTCCAACTTTACGCATCACCACTGGTATGATCAGGCCTGCTGCAGCGGCGCAAATCATGTTGATCAATAATGCCGCCCCTAGTATCAAACCTATTTCCCAATCACCAAACCATAGATAAGTAAACACGCTCACCACGGCGGCCCACATTAAGCCGTTTAGTAAACCGACTGCGAGTTCCTTTGCCAGCAAGGCGCGCGTGTTACTGCGGTTTATCTGCCCCAGCGCTTGCCCGCGTATCACCAACGTCAGTGTTTGGTTGCCGGCTATGCCACCCATGCTAGGCACGACCGTCATGAGTACGGCCAGTGTGACTACACGCTCTAGAGTGCCTTCAAATTGCGCTATTACCCAGGATGCCAAGAGAGCGGTGAGTAGGTTGACGCCAAGCCACAGCGTGCGTTTGCGCATACTTCGAAATACAGGTGAGAAAAAATCATCTTCTTGGCTTAGGCCCGCCATACTCATAACGGATTGCTCAGCTTCTTCACGGATGACGTCCACAACGTCATCGATGGTTACTCGGCCTATTAATCGATTGTTATCGTCAACAACGGGTGCAGAGACAAGATCATAATCTTCGAAGTGCTTGGAGACTTCGCTGGCAGGCGTGAGCTCGTGCAGTGGCTCTACATCTTTACGGCATACATCTGATACTAATACATCCGTTTTAGCCGTTAGCAATCGTCGTATGGGTAATTCACCACGATAACGACCGTACAAATCAACTACCCATAATCGATCAGTGTGGCGTGGCAGATCGCTACGTCTGCGTAAGTAGCGTAGTACTACGTCGAGTGTTACATCACCGCGCACGGTAATCGTGTCAAGGTTCATCAAACCACCGGCACTATCTTCGGGGTAGGAGAGTACTTGTTCAAGGCGCTCACGATCCTGGCGGTCCATGCCCGACAACAAATTACTTGTTAGTTTTTCGGGTAGCGATTGGATGAAGTCAGCTCGATCATCTAAGTCGAGCCGTTCCGATGCGGCGCGTAATTCCTCGAGCTCCATGTCGTTGACGAGTGTGGCGCGAACCTCGTCGTGAACTTCCATCAGGACTTCGCCATCATACTGTGGGTCAACGAGCTCCCATAGGATAAGGCGTTTGGCTATGGGCAACGACTCGAGTGCATCGGCAATTTCTGCCGGATGCATAGCTTGCATAACCGAGCGCGCAGCAGTCAATGAGCCTTCATTGATGTTATCCGCTAGTTCGGTTAGCTGCTTTTCGTTTTCGCTGTCGATGATGTGGCTCCGACGCCTTTGGCTGAGACGGTTGGGTACGGCTTAGTCTTGGTGACTAGTTACTATTGATCTTAGCCAGCAAAGATTGTTGTTCGTCGGTGCTGGTGGCTCGCAACATTGCTTGCGCCAGTTTACGCAATCGAACCCGTCGACTGTCGATTAAACATCGTTTAACTTCCAACAAAGAATTGGGTGGCATACTGAAGTCGGTTAGGCCTAATCCCAATAGCAGGCGCACGTAACGTGGGTCGCCCGCCATTTCACCGCACATTGCGACAGGGATATTGGCTGTGCGTCCCGCCGCGATAACATGGTTGATCAGCTGTAAAACGGCAGGGTGCAGTGGGTCGTAAAGATAATCGACTTGGTCGTCGATACGATCAATTGCCAATGTGTATTGAATAAGATCGTTGGTGCCAATCGAAAGGAAATCGAGGTGTGTAGCGAATTGATCAGCGGCAATGGCCGCCGCTGGCACTTCGATCATGCCACCAACTGGGATGTCTTCATCAAACTCTATCCCTTCCGAGCGTAAATCATCTTTAACTGATTCGATCAGTGCTATAGCTTGAATAACCTCTGCGGTTGAAGTCAGCATTGGCAACAAGATGCGTACGGGCCCGCGGCTAGATGCGCGCAGAATAGCGCGCAACTGCGGAATAAACATAGAGGTATCGTGTAAGCACAGGCGTATGCCGCGCATACCTAGTGCTGGGTTGCTGTATTTTTTACGCCGGCTGCTGCTAAACACACTAGAGAAATCTTTGTCTGCGCCTAGATCGGCTGTACGTAACGTTAAAGGCGCGCCTTTGAGTGCGCGTAATACTTTGGTATAGGCCTTGAAGTGTTGTTGCTCTGTGGGCACTGCAGATTGATCGAGATATAGAAATTCTGTTCGATATAAGCCCACACCGTCTACGCGTATTCGTTTCATGGCTTTGATGTCGTCATCAATCTCAATATTGACGTTGAGTTGCAAGCGGACGCCGTCACGAGTGACTGCTTGCATGTCGTTAATCTTGCTGAGCTCACGCAGTTGTTGCTTATGGACTTTTTGCTGTTGACGAAAACCATCCAGCATGTCGTCAGTGGCGTCAGCCAATATCAAGCCTGATTCGCCATTGAGGGTGATGGTTTCGCCTGACTTGATGTATTCACGTATGTTGTGCACGCCAACAATGGCCGGTATGCCTAAGCTACGAGCCAAAATCGCCGTGTGTGAAAGTTGGCCGCCGGTTTCTGTTATGAATCCCGCTACGCCATGATTGCGCATCACAACCGTATCAGCCGGAGTGAGATCATCAGCAATAACAATTTGGCCTTTCCAATGTTCACCACCAAATGTTTCTTCGTTGTTATTTAGAGCGCGTAATACAGCATCGATCACGTGGTTGACGTCATCAATGCGGGTAGAGATGTAATTATCGTCCATCGATGCGAAGACTTTGCTTAGGTCTTCGCGCTGCTGTTGTAATGCCGCCTCGGCATTACACTGTTCAGTCTTGATCGTTTCAATAGGTTTCTTGGTAAGCAGGCTATCATCCAGCATTAGGATGTGCGTCTCGATAAACGCGGCGATTTCGCTACCAGTATCTTTGGGGATGGCACCCAGTGTGGCGAGTAATTCTTTACGCGCTGATTTAATTGCTTGGCGTAAGCGTTTTATCTCGCCGGGTATGGCGCGCTTAGTGAGTTTTCGTGCTGAAACGTCTACCTGATTTCGGCGTACAAGATGCGCATCGCCAATGGCCACTCCACGAGATACACCAATGCCGCTGAACATTAGGCTCATAGTTCACTCATCGCTTATTCATCTTCATCAAATCGACGGTTGAATAAATCCGTAATAGCTAAAACAGCTTTGTCAGCATCTTCGCCCGAAGCCGTCAGGGTGACGTTGCTGCCGCAACTAGCAGCAAGCATCATGACGCCCATGATGCTTTTACAGTTTACGCGCTGGCCTTCTTTTTCGATGTCGATATCAGCATCGAAGGTGGCGCAAAGCTTAACTAACTTGGCTGCAGCTCGTGCATGCAAACCCAGTTTGTTGATAATGGTGATGTTTTTCGTTACCACGTTAACGAAGGTCTCTGTGTCTGATACTAATATTATCGCCTACCGAACCAAAATGCGCGGCAAGTTTTTCAGTTAGATAAACTGATCGGTGTCGCCCGCCAGTACAACCGATGGATACGGTTAGATACGCTCGGTTTTCATTCTGAAATTCAGGCAGCCATTGTTCAAGAAAGGCGCAAATGTGTTCGTACATCTTAGCAACTTGTGGTTGCTGGTCTAAAAAATCGATGATGGGTTGCTCGCGACCATTAAACGGGCGTAAATCGTGTTCCCAATGCGGGTTTGGTAGGCAGCGAACATCAAACATAAAATCGGTACTAGCTGGTGTGCCTTGCTTGAATCCGAACGATTGAAAAATGAGCGACAAGCCCTGAGATTCCGAATTACTAATAGCGGTTCGGATGATATCGCGTAGCTCGTGCAGGGTTAGTACCGATGTATCAATGACTACATTGGATTCTGATTTGAGTTCTTCAAGTAGCCGTGCTTCGTTATCGATTGCGGTGATAAGTGGAACGTCGGGCGTACTTAACGGGTGTCGACGCCGGGTTTCGCTAAAGCGTGTTACCAATGTGCTGCGATCAGTATCCAAAAAGACTACGCGTGTATCGAGATCTTTGCGGCTGCGCAGTTGCGAAAGAATGCTGAGTAGGCCATCTGCGTTGTGCTCTTCGCTGCGCATGTCTATGCCGATGGCGAGTTTGTTGTACTGCTCGCTAGCATTTGCAAACAGCTTATCCAAGACGTCCGGCATGACTTCGCCGGGTAGATTGTCGATGCAGTAGTAACCGGAATCTTCGAGGGTGTGCAAGGCGACACTTTTGCCAGAGCCGGATAGACCCGTGATTATGATCAGACTATTCATTGCTGTGCAATTGCCTTCGATTGTTTCTGAATAAACACATCGGTTGCGTTGTAGCCACCTGCTGATCGCAGTATATATTCACGCACTGCGGCTTCTATTAGTACCGCAAGGTTACGGCCTGGCGCCACTGGAATAATACGTTGCGGGATCGACACACCTAAAATATCTTGTTCCTGCTCTGGCGCACCAATTCGATCATTGCTCGTTTGATCCAGAGACAATTCGAGGTCTACGCCACTGGTGGCCTGAAGGTGAACAATAAATCGCAGTATTTTGCGATGACGCGTCGCGGCATCTCCATACATGCGGGCAATATTTAAAATTCCAAGGCCACGCACTTCCAAAAAATCCTGCAGCAGTGCAGGGCATCTGCATTCCAAAGTACCCGGCGCAATGCGTCTAAATTCAGGTGCGTCATCCGCTACCAAAATATGGCCACGGCTTATTAGTTCGAGAGCTAGTTCGCTCTTACCGACGCTGGCATCCCCCGTTATCAGTACGCCATTGCCATGTACGTCCATCATTACACCATGAATAATTTCGCGTTCGGCGAGTTGTTGGGTTAAACGGTAACGTAGCGTTTTGTGCAGCTCTGCGTAGCGTAATCGGCTAACAAACAAGGGGATGTTGGCTTTGTTGGCTAATGCGATTAAGCCTTCGGGTGGCTCGATATCATCAGTGACCACAAATAGATCACAGCTGTCAGTTAATGGGTATTCAAAACGATTTGCTTCGAGCTCTGCAGGCAAGTGGTAGACCCGAGTTTCAGCGGGCCCCAGTAGTTGAATACGGTTTGAGCTATTGAAATTAAGTGGGCCCAGTAATCTAGGGCGCTGCCTCACTGACAGTTCGCGTGTGAGCACGCGGCTTCCACCATCTTCACCAGCCACCCATCGCAGTTTCAAGTCATCTTTGAATTCATCGAATACCTCAGATACCGTTAAGCGAACAGGTGATGACATAAGGATGCGCTACTCTTGTGAGGCTTCCGATGTTTGGTCTGCCGGTGTGTCGTCCGTCAATTCCAAGCTTTGGATATAGCCGAATAAGTCTGTTGCGTGTTCGAAGTTGCGTACCGTATTGCGAAATTCTTCTTGGCTAAACCGTTTGGCAATACCTGCGAGTATCTCGAGATGTTCTGTATCGCATTCCTGCGGCACCAATAGACCGACGATGAGATCAACGTCTTGTTCGTCAGCGGCTTCAAAATCAACGCCTTTATCCAGCGTGATGAGTGTAGCCATTGCATAGTCGAGATCTTGGATTCGGGCATGAGGTAAGGCAACGCCGTGGCCGATGGCGGTACTGCCGATTTTTTCCCGGCCCACCAGGGCATCCATAATTTCCATCTCTGAGAGCTCTTCGTCATTGATGGACGAAGCCAGTAACTCAGCGATCGTTTGGATGGCGCGTTTCTTACTTTTCACTTCGCAGCGGCATACTACCCGCTCTGGTGCGATTAGTTCTGGTAAATCAATCATTTAAAATTGCCAATGGTACCTGTGCTAACGAAGAAGCCCGGTACTCCCGGGCTTCTCGTCTGTCAGGACATATTGTGCACTTTTGTAACATTTTTGGATAGCACAGGCACTTATTCTTGTTCAGCCAGAGTTACAGCTCAGGTTCGTGCTCGGGGATAGGAGGCGCTTTGTCGCCTTTATGGTGGTCCTTAGTCTTTTCTTTGTGCTTAACGAGTTGCCTGTCTAATTTGTCCATCATGAGATCGATGGCGGCATACATATCTGAATCTGTGGTGTCGGCGTATATTTTGTTGCCGGTGACTTGAATGGTCGCTTCAGCTTTTTGTCTTTGCTTTTCTACGCTGAGTATTACGTGTACATCAAACAAGTTTTGAGAATGCCGTTTTAGGCGTTTAAGTTTTCCGTCCACGTAGTTTCGCATGGACTCTGTTACATCTACATGATGACCTGTAACTGTTAGATTCATAGACAGCTCCTGTGTTAAGGGAATGGTTGGCCGATGATGGCCATGTGATGATGTTATTAATGTTAGCGGCTTGATTAGCGATGTCGTTAATGACGTAGTTAACGCTGCAGCTAATTGGGTAAATAAACAATTTGTTAAGTGCGTCGTGGTTAGGAGTACAAATTGTGCGCACTGGTGCGTTGCGGTGTGTGTTCGGGCTGTATGTATTTGTGCCGAAGTTCATGTCTTTACAATGCAGGTTTTGCACTCTAATTGCAACTGATCTATCGGCACAAATATGGACAAAAAGTTTGAGTATTGTGAATGAATTAACTTAATTCAATCGTTTGCGCTCATTCGATGGCGGTATTGCCATTGATTCACGGTACTTTGCAACTGTTCTTCTTGCAACCTGTATGCCTTCGGCAACCAAGGTGCTGGCAATTTTGCTGTCGCTTAATGGTTTCGTTGCATCTTCTGCTGCAATATACTTTCGAATCATTGCGCGTATCGCTGTGGCAGAGCATTCTCCACCGTTTGCTGTTGAAACGTGGCTAGAGAAGAAAAACTTAAACTCAAAAATACCGCGTGGCGTATGAATATATTTTTGCGTGGTTACGCGAGAGATCGTTGACTCGTGCAAACTAAGTTGCTCAGCGATATCGCGCAAAACAAGCGGTTTCATGGCTTCTTCCCCGTATTCCAAAAAGCTTCTTTGACGCTCGACGATGGCAGTTGCTACACGTAATAACGTTTCGTTGCGGCTTTGTAAACTCTTGATAAACCAACGTGCTTCTTGCAAGTGATTACGTAAGAAATTGTTGTCATCACTTTTATCAGCACGTTTAACCATGCCTGCATACAAGGCATTAATACCCAGCTTTGGAGCGATGTCGGGGTTCAGTTCAACGCGCCAAACACCCTTGTGCTTTTTAACAAACACATCGGGCACGATGTATTGATCATGATCCTGCACAATTTGCCGGCCTGGGCGCGGGTTCAAGCTACGAATTAACGCAATAGCTTCTTGCAGCTGATCGTCGTTGATTTTAAGCAACCTACGCAAACGCGGAAAGTCATGTGATGCAAGTAGTTCAAGATGGTTGTTAACGATGGCCATCGCACGATCAGTAACATCAGTTTGTTTCAGCTGGCCAATTTGGATGCTCATGCAATCACTAGCATCACGCGCAGCACAGCCGGGTGGGTCGAGGTGTTGTACCAAATGCAATACCGATTCAAGTTCGCTGAGTTCAACCAAGTCATCTGGGTTGTTTATATCTCGATTAAGCGCTTCTAGCAGCACGTCTATATCGTCAAGCAAATATCCGTTGTCATCAACTGCATCAATAATGGTAGTGGCAATGATTTGATCACGGTCAGACAATGGCGCAAATCGGATTTGATCGTTTAGGTGATCTTGAATACTGCTAATGCCAGAGTTATGAAATTCGGTGAAGTCGCGGTTCTCGCCTTCGCCACCGCTTTGCATTGATGAAGGAGACGACGCTTCGTAAACATCCTCCCAAGCACTATCAACAGGTAGATCATCAGGCAAGACATCGGAGTTTTCGTTTGCTTGTGCAAATTCGTCCGGGTTGGCTTCTGTGCTGGCTGCGGTAGCGGTTTCTTCGCTGCGTGCCTGATCTTGTGCATCGTCGCCGGCAGCGCGTGATGAATCGTTTTCTTTGGGTTCGGCGCCGTCCTCTTCCTGAGTTTCCAGCATTGGATTGTTTTCAAGCGCGTCTTGAATTTCAGATTGCAATTCCAAGGTAGATAATTGCAATAATTTGATGGCTTGTTGCAGCTGCGGCGTCATTGCCAGCGTCTGCCCCATCTTGACCTGCAAGGACTGTTTCATTGAAAATTCCAGGAAAAAAGGCGAACCGTGTTAGCTCCAATGTATAGGCTAACTCACTCTTTTTAGTATGGCCTATGGGGCTTGGATTACAACCCCCTGTGCTGAGGTAAACACACGTTAAATCTGGAAGTTTTCGCCAAGGTATACGGCTTTAACATCTTCATTGGCCAGTACGTCGTCGGGGCTGCCTTCGGCGATCAGAGTGCCTTGGCTCAGAATGTACGCTCTATCACAGATTCCGAGGGTTTCGCGCACATTGTGATCGGTGATTAAAACGCCGATATTGCGCTCTTTTAGATGGGTGATTATGCGCTGTATATCGAGTATAGATATAGGGTCAACGCCTGCAAAAGGCTCATCTAACAGGATGAAACCGGGGTCTGCGGCAAGGGCGCGAGCGATTTCGACTCGGCGTCGTTCACCACCAGATAAGCTGATGCCCAAACTGTCGCGGATATGCCCGATTTGAAGCTCTTCGAGCAAAGCCTCTAATTTGTCGCGCCGCTGGCCTGCATCAACACCTTTTCGTGTCTCGAGTATGGCGGTGATATTTTGCGCAACAGTAAGCTGCCTGAAGACTGACGCCTCCTGTGGCAAATAGCCCACGCCCAAGCGAGCTCGCGCATGCATTGGGTGGTGAGTGATATCGGTACCATCGATTGTGATCGTACCTTGATCGGGTTTGACCAAGCCAACCACCATATAGAAGCAAGTTGTTTTGCCCGCTCCGTTAGGGCCAAGTAAGCCCACGACATCACCGGTACTCACTTCTAGCGATACGCCTTCAAGAATTCGGCGCTTTTTATAGGCCTTGTGCAGATTAGTAGCCTGCAAGGTGCGATGCGTTGAGTGTGCGTTTACTGCGTCTTGCATGGCTTTGACCGGTGTTGTTATCTGATTGTTAGCAAGTCTAGTTGCCATCACTGTTAGTAGGCGGCGCTTCTATACGAATTTTTACCCGGCCGTTGTCACCACCTTCGGCGCTGACTTTTTGTTTAGTCGAATCAAACACGATCCGCTGACTTTTAAGCTGTTGTCTTGGTTGGTTAAGCGTTGCATTGCCTTTTAAAATCAAGATGCCATTGCTGGCGTCGTAGCTAATACTATCGGCACGCCCTTGTACGAGTTCGTCGGCTTCGTTTTTTTGTTCAAAAATGATTGGGTTGCCTACGCCTTCAATTTTGTTCAGGCGATTGTTTTTAAGGTAGATTTCGATTTTAGATGCCTTGATAACCATCGTACCTTGTGTGATCTCAACATTGCCGATTAACGACTGAATGCCTTTTTGTTCATCAAATTCGGAACGATCCGCACTGACATCAATGGGCTGAGAGATATCGCCCTTTTTGGCGTTAGCGCTGAAGCTTAGTGAGCTTGCGGCGAGAAAAAAGGATAGAACGATAAACGCCTTGTTTACGTTCTTGCCTGTGTTGGTGCTTACGTTCAAGCTAGTTAGCCACTTCATAATGTCCCTTCACATTGGAGAGCAAATTAAGTTTGCCGCTGTCGAGACTAGATTGCAGCCCGTCAGCTTCTAATTGCCATGTTTCTGCATCTATTGTCACCTTGCTGGCGGTGCTGAGCAAGTTGCTTTGGGTATCTATTGACAGGTCTTTGGTCAGTATCTGTACTGCCGCTTGATTCTGTGCCGTCCGTTCCACTCTAACATCTCCCTGTAAAGTGAAGATTTCAGGGTTTTTTACGAGTAAACCTTTGTCTGAAACGACTTTCCAAGTGACGGATGATCGGTGCAGAGTCAAATCCGGATTGTTTATTTCTGATCGGTTGTCTTCAGGGTAATGCAATAGAGTGTCGCCACTCACTTCGTATTCAAGCGCACCACTAAGGCTAAATTTCTGTGTGACAAAATCTTCAAGATAGTAATCAGATTGTGTTGCTTGCATATCAATGGTTGATTCGGCAGCAACGCTAGTGGGTGCGTCTTCAACGTAGTTGCGTGCCACGAGAACCAATAGCAATAATGGCACTAGCGGCCAATAACGCGATAGCAGTCGAGTGAGCTTGCCTTGCATTATACGACTCCAGCGCCAAGCAGCGCATGCATGCTAATAACGCCTATTATTCGGTTGGCGTCGTCGACTACAGGTAATGCGGTAATGCGATGTTGCTGCATGAGCGCAACGGCGTTGATTGCTAAGGTATCAGCGGTGGTCGTGCGGCCGCCAGTTGTCATCACCTCCTCAATAGCTTGGCTGCGTAAATCGTTTTGTTCATCAATTGTGCGTCGTAAATCGCCGTCGGTGAACACGCCCAATAATGTTTGCGTGTCATCGATGATGGTCACCATGCCTAAACCTTTGCTCGTCATCTCTAGCAAGGCTTGTGGCAATAAGGCTTTTTTATCAATCATCGGCGTGTCTTTCTCTGCGGACATTAAGTCGGCCACACGTAGCAGCAATCGACGCCCGAGCCGTCCGCCAGGGTGTGACATTGCGAAGTCATCTTCGCTGAAGCCTCTCGCATGGAGTAACGATACAGCGAGGGCGTCACCTAGTGCGAGAGTGCAGGTGGTACTGGCCGTGGGCGCAAGACCCAAGGGGCAGGCTTCTTTTTTAACACTAATATCGAGATTGATATCGGCTGCTTTGGCAAGTGGTGAGCTTGACCCGCTGCATAAGGTGATGAGCGGTATACCGAGCCGTTTGATACCAGGTAATAAAGTGAGTATTTCATCGGATGAGCCAGAGTAAGAAATGGCTAACACCACATCGCTTTGCTTGAGCATGCCTAGATCACCATGGCTGGCTTCGGCGGCATGAACGAAAAAAGCTGGGCTACCGGTACTGGCGAATGTCGCGGCCATCTTATTACCAATGTGCCCAGATTTGCCGATTCCAGTGACAACTATCCTGCCTTCACAAGCCATTAGGACTTTACAGGCATCAACAAATTGCTGATCCAGGCGTGGCTTTAACGCTAGAAGTGCTTCGGCCTCAATATCGATAACGTCTCTAGCGGATTGCAGAAATACATCGTTGGACGTGTCGTTTGCATTGTTCATGTAGCCTTTATAGCTTATTCGCTGGTAGAACTGCTATCAGTTGTTGATTCTTCATCCTCATCTTCGTCATCGAGCTCTTCATCGTCTAGCTCGTCATCTTCATCGTCAAAGTCTTCAAATTCATCGAAGTCCTCGCCTAAGCTGACCTCTCGCTTACCTTCAAACGTTGCTTCTCGATGACTCTTAACCCAGATATCTCTTAGTAGTAGGTAGGGATCAAGCGCGTCGTCTAGTAATCTGCCGGCAGACAAAAATCGCGCTCGGGTGTCGATGATGCCAATGCCTCTAGTGGTATTAAGCACTCGCGGCTCATCCGTTAAATAAGGGGGGAGGTAGCTGGTTGCGCCATCTACTACACGGCCGACAGCCGCTCGGCCATTAGCTGGCCCCAGAAAAGGCAGCATGATAAACGGCCCTTCGCCCACACCCCAAACGCCGAGTGTTTGCCCAAAGCTATCATTGTGTTTAGGCAGTCCGATGCGGGTGCCGATGTCAAATATGCCTGCAATTCCGATGGTGCTATTAACAAGGAATCGCCCAGCGTCGCTTGCGGCTTGCTTGAACTTGCCTTGTAAAACTGCATTGACGAATACGGTCACGTCATCGATGTTGTTAAACACATTGCTGACTCCGTCTTCGATTGGATCTGCAACGAAGAACCGATAGGTGCGAGCAGCGGGTTCGAGTAACCCTCTATCAAGCTCGGTGTTAAAGGCGTAGATTTTGCGATTGGTTGACTCGTAAGGATCGTAAACTGGACTTGTGCTGGAATTTGTTGCGCAACCACTGGTAGAGACTATGCTAATTACAAGGGATAGAAGAAGCAAAATACGGGTCATAATTATTTTCCAGTAGCCTATCTTGGCTGTCCAAAGTTTATAGCGCTGTAAGTCGCTGATTGTTGTGCTTAGTGTAGCTGATGGCTTGCTCAGCTGGGAGTCAGCTTTGTCTGGCAATATGGTCATTATTAAGCGTTCCGGTTACAAGCTGTTACACTCACCAGAGCATCATTAAGCTAACATTTCTGACATCTTGAATACTCAACAATCACAATCTGAAACCTTGGTCCAAATACGGGATCTAAGGTTCAAACGCGGCAGCAAGGTCATATTTGACGGCATCACAATGGATATCCCGCGTGGCAAAATCACCACGATCATGGGGCCAAGTGGCACAGGTAAAACTACGCTACTCAAAGTTATTGGCGGTCAATTAAAACCATCTGGTGGTTCAGTCCAGGTGGATGGGTTAGAAGTTCCGAAGCTACGCCGTCGCGATCTTTACACGCTTCGCAAGCGTATGGGTATGTTGTTCCAATCTGGCGCGTTGCTTACCGATATAACCGTGTTTGATAACGTTGCGTTTCCGCTACGTGAGCACACTGATTTACCCGAGCGTTTGGTTCGCCATTTAGTATTGATGCGTTTGCAGGCAGTTGGCCTACGGGGTTCACGCGATCTCTATCCAGCAGAGTTATCGGGTGGTATGGCGCGACGAGTTGCTTTGGCTCGTGCGTTAATGCTCGATCCAATGATGATTCTCTATGATGAGCCGTTCACCGGCCAGGACCCAATATCAATGGGTGTGCTGCTAGAGCTAATTAAAACCGTTAATGAGGCACTTAACCTTACCTCTGTGATTGTTTCGCATGATTTGGCTGAAGCTATGTCAATTTCAGATTATGTCGTGATCATTTCTAATGGCAAAGTCGTCGCTGCAGACTCTCCAGAGGGTTTACGTCAGTCCGATTCCGAATGGGTTCAACAGTTTCTTAATGGTTTGCCTGATGGGCCGGTTCCATTTCAAGCCGCTGCACCCGACTACGCTACTGATCTTTTTGATATCGAGCAGCGCTCATGATGGACTTTCTTGCAAACTCGGGTCGTCGTTATCTGAATACGCTGGGAAGCCTGGGGCGCGCCAGTGTGTTTCTTGCGCAATTACTCAGCGCTTTACCTTCGCTGTTGCTGCGTTTCTCACTCGTTATCAAGCAGTTGTTTTCATCGGGCGTCATGACGCTGTCGATTATTTTGATATCAGGTTTGTTTGTAGGTATGGTTTTGGCGCTGCAGGGTTACAACGCGCTAGTACGCTTTGGTGCTGAAGATACTCTCGGTAGCTTCGTTGCGGTAGTGCTGGTGCGTGAGCTTGGTCCGGTAGTTACTGCGTTGCTGTTCGCTGGTCGTGCAGGGTCTGCGATGACGGCTGAAATCGGTTTGATGAAAGCAACTGAGCAGTTATCTGGTCTTGAGATGATGGCGGTTGATCCTTTTAAACGAGTGTTTGCTCCGCGTTTTCTTGCAGGTTTTTTTGCTCTGCCTGCATTGGCGGCGATGTTTAGTGCCATTGCCATATTAGGTGGCCACCTAGTTGGTGTTGAAGTGCTGGGTGTTGATGCCGGAGCCTATTGGTCACAAATGCAAGCATCGGTCGATTTTTGGGAAGATGTTGTTAGCGGCTTGATCAAAGCCGTGGTATTTGGTTTTGTAGTTTGCTGGATTGCAATTTTTCAGGGGGCAGACTGCGTGCCTACATCTGAGGGTGTCAGTAGCGCGACAACTCGCACGGTGGTTTACTCTAGTTTAATGGTGCTGGGCTTGGATTTTCTGCTCACAGCTATTATGTTTAACGTATAGGTCAAGACTATGAACTCACGCACAACAGAAATTTTGGTTGGACTTTTCATGTTGTTGTTTTTAGGAGCGATGACAATATTGGCCTTAAAGGTGAGTAATCTTACTAGCCTATCCGGTGTCCAGGGTTATCAAGTTCGTGCCAACTTCGATAACGTCGGCGGTTTGCGTGTTCGTGCACCTGTCTCGGCAGGTGGCGTTAAAGTGGGGCAGGTGTCTCATATCGAGTACGACAGCGAAACCTTTGAAGCTAAAGTAACTCTGACTATTGACGAAAAGTTTAATCAATTCCCAACCGATACTTCGGCCAGTATTTATACGGCGGGTTTACTCGGGGAGCAATACATCGGCCTAGAACCTGGCGCTGATGATGAAGTTCTCGAACAGGACAGTGAAATCGGCTTAACGCAATCTGCGTTAGTGCTTGAGCGATTGATTGGCCAAGTACTGCTGAACAAGTAATGAAAAGGACATTATAATGAATCAACTTTTTAACTTATCAATGAGTCAAACAATTAAACATGGCGTAGCGTGTCTTGCTCTGTTAGGTGCCTCTTTTGTAGCAAGCGCTGAAGAGCATCCAGCGCAAGTCATGGTGGTAGAGTCTACTACCCAAATGATGGATTTTTTAAAGACAGATGCCGATAAAATTAAAAATGATCCAGAGTACTTAGCCGCTAAGGTTGATGAGTTGGTTGTGCCTCATCTCGACTTCAAAAGAATGACTCGTCTTGCCGTGGGCAAAAACTGGAAAAAAGCATCTAAAGATCAACAACAAGAATTAGTTTCTGAATTCAAAAATTTGCTTTTGAATACCTATACAAATGCACTGACTGAATACAGTGGTGAAACCATTGAGTTCGAACCTTACCGGCCTATTGAAAAAGAAGGCTTCGCAGTAGTGCGGTCCACTTTTAATCAAGCTGGTGGTGGTGCCGTGCCAGTAATCTATAAGCTGCGCGGAAAAGGTGGCTGGAAGATCTATGACATCGAAGTCAATAGCGTAAGCTTAGTTACCAGCTACCGTACAGCTTTTGGTACCGAAGTCAGCAATGGCGGTATCGATGGCTTGTTAGGTACCTTAAAAAAGAAAAATAGCGAAACCGAGTAATGAATTCTGAATCCATCTCAAGGGTCAACGTTGACGTTACTGAAGGCCGTTGCGCGCTTAACGGGGTGCTCGATTTCAATACAACCCGTGCTGCACTTGAGAGCCTAAGCCCGGTTATTAAGAAACAGGCTAAGGTCGAAATAGACCTTGGCTCAATCAGCAGTGCCAATAGCGCCGGCTTAGCTTTGCTCATCGAATGCCAAGCTTTGGCTCATATGCATCAGCATCAGGTGCAATTTTCCAACATCCCCGACGGCTTGTTGCAGTTAGCGGACGTTTGTGAGGTGAAGGGCCTGATATAATCTCAGGCTGGCGGTCACCGCCTTTCTTCAATTTGCTTTGAGTCCCGATGGATAAATTACTGATAGATGGCAGCCCCCCACTAACGGGTGAGGTCAAGATTTCTGGCGCGAAAAACGCTGTTTTGCCAATATTGGCTGCCACATTGCTTGGCAGCAGCACCTCAACCATCAGTAACGTCCCTCATTTGAACGACGTCACGACCACCATGTCGCTGTTAGCGCGCATGGGTTGCACCATCACTATGGGCGACAAAATGGTAGTTGATGTTGACCCCACCACCATTAATGATTACACCGCGGCTTACGAGTTGGTTCGTACCATGCGTGCGTCTATCTTAGTGTTAGGGCCATTGGTTGCGCGTTATGGGCAGGCCGAAGTGTCGTTGCCGGGTGGCTGCGCCATCGGTGCACGCCCAGTCAATCTTCACATCGAAGGTTTACGGGCCATGGGTGCAGAAATCAATATTGATGGTGGCTATATCCGTGCAAAAGCGGGTCGTTTGCAGGGAGCGCGTATTGCCTTTGATACGGTTACCGTAACCGGCACCGAAAATCTGTTGATGGCTGCCGCTCTTGCCAAGGGCGAAACCGTATTTGAAAATGCGGCACGTGAGCCTGAGGTTGTCGATTTAGCTAATTACTTGATCGCTATGGGTGCAAAAATCGAAGGCGCTGGTACTAGCACCATTCATGTGCAGGGTGTCGATCAACTGATGGGTACAGACTATAGTGTGGTACCTGATCGTATTGAAACAGGTACCTACTTGGTTGGCGCTTGCGTCACTCGCGGTAAAATTAAAGTGCGCGACACGGTTCCAGAAATTCTAACGTCAGTGCTGGATAAGTTGCGCGAAGCGGGTGCGCATATCACGACCGGTGAAGACTGGATCGAACTCGATATGAAAGGCCAGCGGCCAAGGTCTGTGAGTATTTCAACAGCGCCGTACCCGGATTTTCCTACTGATATGCAGGCGCAATTCTGTGTGCTAAATGCGCTTGCCGACGGCACAGCCAAGGTGACTGAAAACGTCTTTGAAAATCGATTTATGCACATCAGCGAGTTACAACGAATGGGTGCTGATATGACCGTCGATGGCAACTCGGTCACTATCCGTGGAGTTGAACGTTTGAAAGGTGCGCCTGTTATGGCTACTGATTTACGTGCGTCAGCAAGCTTAATACTTGCAGCCTTTATGGCTGATGGTCAAACCGAAGTGGGTCGTGTGTATCACATCGATCGAGGCTACGAACGCATTGAAGAAAAATTCCACATGTTGGGTGCTGATATCCAACGTGTGCCGGATCGATGAAACCACTCAGGATAGCCTTATCTAAAGGTCGAATATTTAACGAAACGCTGCCGTTGCTCGCAAAGGCGGGTATCACGCCTGTGGGTGATCCCGATAGTTCTCGTAGCTTGATTATCCAAAGTAATCAGCCTGGTGTGGAGCTGCTCATCGTTCGTTCATCAGATGTCGCGACTTATGTGCAGCATGGTGGCGCTGATGTCGGGATCGTGGGCAAGGATTCCTTGCTCGAGCATGGCGGCGAGGGCCTCGTTGAACCGCTGGATTTAAATATTGCCCGCTGCCGCCTGATGGTGTGTGGCCACCCAGGTACCGAGTTAGATGAGCCGCAGCGCAGATTCCGTGTGGCGACTAAATATCCTGCTGTAGCACGAGCCCACTTTGCCAGTAAAGCTCGGCAAGTAGAGGTGATTAAGCTTTATGGTTCGATGGAACTTGCCCCTTTGGCGGGTTTATCTGATCTTATTGTCGATGTTGTCGACAGTGGGGCTACCCTTGAAGCCAATGGTTTGGTACCTTTAGAGCTTATCGCCGATATCAGTTCCCGTTTGATCGTCAATCGAGCCTCCCTGAAAACCCGGCAACAACCCATTGCCGACCTTGTGGATAAGCTAGGCTCAAAAGACTGAACTAATGAAAACGACCGATGATGTAAGAATAACGGGCACGACCGAGATTACCGCACCTCAAGATCTTATAAACACCATACCCATATCCGATGCAGCTAAAAGCACGGTGCTGAAAACCCGAAGTGACGTCAGTAACATATTGAATGGCTCTGATGATCGCCTAGTTGTGGTGGTAGGCCCTTGCTCGATTCATGATCCCAAAGCGGCACTCGAGTACGCGGCACTTTTAGCTGAACAGCAGCAAGTTCACAAAGATGAGTTGTGCGTCATCATGCGCGTGTATTTCGAAAAGCCGCGCACGACTGTTGGTTGGAAGGGTTTGATCAATGATCCTGATATGGATAACAGTTTTAACATCAACAAAGGTGTTGAAATGGCGCGCTCCTTGTTGCTTGAGATCAATAACCTTGGCTTGCCCGCAGGCGTTGAGTACCTAGATTTAATTAGCCCGCAATTTATCGCAGACCTCGTCGGCTGGGGTGCCATCGGGGCGCGTACAACCGAAAGCCAAGGGCATCGAGAGTTAGCATCAGGCTTGTCATGTCCGGTTGGATTTAAAAATGGCACAGCCGGTAGTGTGCAGATTGCTGTTGATGCAATTGGTGCTGCCAAAGGTTCGCATATGTTTTTGGCGGCCTCCAAAGAAGGCAAGCTTGCCATTATGCAAACCGCGGGTAATGATGATTGTCATATCATTTTGCGTGGCGGCAAAGCCAACACTAACTACGATGCTGCCAGTGTTGATGATGCGTGTGCCTTGTTAGCAAAGGCGGGATTAAGCGAGCGTGTAATGATCGATTGTAGTCATGCAAATTCTCGCAAGAAGCATAAACGTCAGTCGTATGTATGTCGTGACGTTTGCGCTCAAGTGGCTGATGGTGACAAACGAATTATGGGCGTGATGATCGAAAGTAATTTGGTTGAAGGTAACCAGAGCACATCAAATTCACCTTTAGTGCATGGGCAAAGCGTTACGGATGCCTGTATTGCTTGGGATGATACCCTGCCCATGCTTGCCGATTTGGCAAATGCCGTTAAAGCTCGACGAGCGCAATAATCGCTTAATTTCATGGGCTAATCTGTACAAGCCCGTCTCAAAATACCGCAAACACTATTCATGAACACAACCGACGACGTAAGAATTACTGGCACCACTGAGTTAATCGCTCCACATGATCTGATCGCTAAGTTACCCGTATCTGATGCGGCTCAAGCCACGGTATTGAATGCTCGACAATCAGTGAGTAACATTCTCAAGGGTGAGGATGATCGCTTAGTTGTTGTCGTTGGCCCTTGTTCGATCCATGATCCTGATGCTGCGCTTGAATACGCGACAAAGCTTCAAGCCCAGCAGGAAGCTCATAAGGGTGAGCTATGCATCATCATGCGAGTCTATTTTGAAAAACCTCGTACCACCGTTGGCTGGAAAGGGTTGATCAACGATCCCGATATGGATGACAGCTTTGATATCAACAAGGGTGTCGAATTAGCGCGTTCATTGTTGCTCGATATTAACAATCTTGGCTTGCCTGCAGGCGTTGAGTATCTTGATTTAATCAGCCCGCAATTTATTGCGGACCTCGTCGGTTGGGGTGCTATTGGCGCTCGTACAACTGAAAGCCAAGGGCATCGAGAGTTGTCATCCGGTTTGTCATGCCCGGTAGGTTTTAAAAATGGCACAGCTGGCAGTATTCAAATTGCTGTTGATGCTATCGGTGCTGCGAAGCATCCGCATAATTTTTTATCGGTGACTAAAGAGGGTAAATCAGCTATTTTTCAAACTGCCGGCAACTCAGATTGCCATTTAATTTTACGTGGCGGCAAGGCTTCCACTAACTATGATGCGGCGAGTGTTGATGATTCATGCGCAATGTTGGCAAAAGCAGGTTTAGCAGAGCAGGTGATGATTGATTGCAGTCACGCTAACTCTCGCAAAAAGCATAAGCGCCAGTTGTATGTCTGCCGTGATATTTGCGCACAAGTTAGCGATGGCGATAAGCGCATCATTGGCTTGATGATCGAAAGTAATCTGATTGAAGGTAATCAAAGCCCTTCTGCTAAGCCGTTGGTGCGTGGTCAGAGTGTGACTGATGCCTGTGTGTCATGGGACGACACGTTACCAATGCTCGATATGCTGTCAGCGGCGGTGAGAGCACGTCGCGCGCTTGGCTAGCCTCACGGTTCAAACATGTGATCTGCATCACATATGCAACGCTGGGTAATCAATCCAGCGTAATCACCTTGGTTCGCTGATTAAGTAAACCCCCCACGCGCCGATTTTCCTTGTATCTACCCATTTTGCGGGTGCTTACAGGGGCTTGCCATGGCGCGCTCATCAGACGCTATTTTTCCACTATCGCTGTTTAAGGATAAAACCTTTCAGTTACGGCAGATTCGCCGAGTGTCGTGGGTGTGCTTATTCTTTGTTGTGCAATCAACTTTGTTGCTGGGTATTTTTTATCACAACATTCTGGGCGGTATTGTTGAAGGTACTGCTCCGTTGATGTTTGCTTCAGAAGAAATGCAGTCATTAAGCGAACGAGTACCTTCGGCTGGCGCTGTGATGGGTAAATGGATGCTTTGGATGTTGGCCGTTAATGCCGTGATCACCCTGGCTATCGCTGTTTACATATTGCGCAAGTTGGGTAATCCTATGTTGGCTATGCGTCGCGCGTTAACGGATATTGGAAACGGCAATCTTGATGTTCGTTTGCGTACTGGCGATGCCAGCGAGTTTTCTGAATTATCGACAGCACTTAACAGTGCGCTAGAGCAAATTCAACGGCAGATCAAACAAGCTCGAGAAGAAATAAGCGTGTTTGATAAATTGGAACAACAACCTGTGCCTGATTCGGAAGAGCTTCAAAACGCTTTAAAAAACTGCCGAGCTGCATTGGATTATTTTGAGGGCGATGTAGTTGACGACGCTGATCGTCCAGCCGCCAATCGAAACCACTAAGCAGCTGCCGGGCTAATAGGGATGTTAAACAAGCCATTAGCATGGATTGTTGTGATGTATATCTTGTGCGGGTATGTCGGTGCTAATGCAACTGACGGTATGACTGATGGTGGCGTCACTGAAAACAATGCTGCTAGACAATACCTAGAGGCGCAGTCGCAAATTGCTGACGCGCGTTATGCAGATGCATTAGCCACACTGCGCAGTTTGCAGCGTGAGTATCCATCGTTTTCTAATATCACGACAGTGCAAACTCGCATTGCTGTGCTGACCGAGTATCGGGATGCAGCGGGTTTTATGCCGGTGTTTATGCTGGCTCTGGATCAGCGAGACGAGCAGCGTTATGCGCAAGCGATTGATACGCTAGGTAGCTTGGCTGGCCTACCTGATGATCATCCCCTAGCCGACGATGCCTTATATCTAAAGGCCTATCTGGAGATAATGGATCTCTATCGTTTCGATGATGCCAGAGAAACCATTGAGCAACTTCTACACCGTATCCCTGATACAGCTTATGCTGACTCTGCTATTTATCTTGATGCGATCGCGCTGGAGCAATCGGGTGAAACCGTTCAGGCGCGTTTGGCTTTACGCTTATTGCGTGAGCGACATACAGCGTTAAGCCTGCCGTTTGGTTTTCGCTGGCCAGCCAGTGGTGTGATGTCCCGCTATTGGTTTGAACGAGCAGATCGACGATTAGCGATCATGAGTGAGCATAGTGATGTAGCCACACGATTACGCAGCGAACGACGTGCAAGTAATGGATCACTGGTGATTGATGTTGAAGCGGATGGTCAGCGGTATTCATTAACCCTGCAACCAAGCCCGGTTGTTAAAACAGTGCAGTGGACTGATGAGAAGCTTGATGATCGTGCGCCCCCTGCATTGGCAGTTTATTCAGGTGTGGTAACCGATGAGCCTAATTCGTGGGCTCGTGTGGTGATTGATGATGGTGCAGTAAACGGCATGATTTCAATTAATGGGCAGCGCTCTCAGCTGCGTGCTGATCAAATGATCGGCACGATGGATTACTACAAGGCAGGCGTGCGTGGCCAAAGTGCTATCGATACAGAACAACCTGATTATCTTGTTGCGCCTTTAGAAGTTCGGGCTATTCAATCACGCATGGCTGGATTACAAAGCGCTACCCGCTTAGTAACGATGTCGATTGTCGTAGATGCTGCTTTTGATGATTATTACGGCGGCCAAGGAGTGGCTAAGGCACTTAATAACATTAATATGGCTGATGGTATTTATCGCGAGCAGGGTATCGCGCTATCAATCGATAAGGTTCAGTCTTTAACTGGTGAAAACTCGCCTGTTGTGGTTGATGAAAGAGGAACCTTGGAGAGTTTGTTGGATTCGTTTCGCGAGTACCGTATGCAGCAGCGCACCTTGTATAGCAAAAGCGCTTTGGTGTATTTATTCACAGGTGCAAAAACGGTTGATCGTACATTGGGCTTGGCGTGGATAGATACGCTTTGTCGATTAGATGGTTATGATGTAGGCCTGACTACGCCGAGTAGCTACGCCGACGTATTAACAGCGCACGAGATTGGTCATTCATTTGGGGCCCTCCACGATACTGTAACGGCCTGCCAAGCTGACAATGACAAAATAATGTGGCCACGAATTTCCGCGAACACGCGAACAGCGTTTAGTGATTGCAGTGTAGATCAAGTCGCGGTTGCGCGAGCCAGTCAATGTTTGGGCAATGCCGTTGATGTGCGGATCAGTGCAAGCGTTGCAGAAAACACTGTATCGTTACGTATCCTTAATAGTGATTCCTTACTACCAGTTTCTACGCGCGTTAATATTGATGCGGCTGGCGTGGAAGTTCAGTGGCCGACGATCTGCGCGGTGCAATCGCCTGGTAGCGCAGAATGCGTTCTTTCCGGCTTGGCTGCTGCATCTTCCTATGATATCGAGTTGGTGCCAATCGGCGATGACATTGGCGGAATTGTAAATGCACAGGTGGTGTCGGATATCCACGACCCGGATCCCATCAATAATGCAGTGAGCATTGATCTTGCCACAGGTGTGGTTACTCAATCACAGGTAACGTTCGATCCAATCTCCCCAGGTGCACCAACGCCACAGCGTTCAAGCGGCTCAGGTGGTGTTCATGGGTTGACCTTACTAATGCTATTGCTTGCAGGAGTGCAGCAACGACTCGCTAGACGTTCACGACACGCATTTGGAAATGCGTTTAGATAGGCGTCGAGAGTTGCTCGGCTTCGTCTATTTCAAATGATTGCGTTACTGCTGGGCCATCTACTAAGCGCCGGTAGTTAACATGGCTCAAGTGGTTGTAGTCGGTGTAAGCATTGCCAATTTCGGATTGGCCGCGGTAAGCGGGTACGGTAATCGCTGAAGAAAGCCATGGGCAAGGTTGAGCGGTGAGTAGAATTTTACGGCCGGGCAATTGATCGAATTGCTGCATTAAATCAAGCGTACATAGATCACGGTCAGTGAATGCAAAAATCAATTTTTGTTTGTTTATACGCTGCGAGCGACGGATCCATTTATCTTGAGCATCGTAGGCTGTTTCGTAGTGCATAAAATGTATTTCTACATCGTCTAGATGCGCTATCGGATATTGGCCAAATTGCTGATGAACAATACGCCCGGGTACATACTTTGATGAGCCAACAAATTTAAGCTCTTGGTTGAGGTAGTAATCCAATCGTGATGCAAATTTTAGATAGCAGGGAGCGTAGAAAAACAAATTGGCGGTGGGGGAGAGGTATGTCATGTCGAGGAACCGGTACGGCAGTGTGCCAGTACAGTTGCTCGCGATAATAGAGAAGTCACGACTCTTAATGCCACGAATATGCTGCTGCACCTGCGCTTTACGCGCCAGTTTGGTCGCCTTTGTGGTCGTTTTTGTTAAGAGTTTGCTAAGCATATGAACATCTCTTGTTAACATCTCTCGGCGCTTGCAGCACGTCGTTTTTTTCGCTTTTTTTTCATCCGAGTTTTACATCCGTGTTTTAGTGTCGTTCAATCCTTGTCGTTGAATGATTATGCACTAAATGTCGAAAGGAAATGGCGAAAGGTTGACAGTCATTGCAGCTTTATCATTTGTTCGATCTTGGACGCTCCACCAGAGTGGCAGAAACCCTGATCAGCTCGCCATTACGCCAGACATTCATATCTACTGTATCAGCTGGGTGTAGGGAAGAAATCAACAACAACATCTCGGTGGTGTTATTTATTGCGCGATCACCTACGTGAGTGACCACATCATAGGCTTGCAAGCCAGCTTGAGCCCCGGGGCCATTGGGCAGTACTCCCGTGATCACGGCTCCGCGCATAATTCGTTGATTTAATGCAGGAAACATCGGTAGATCATCAGCGCCTATGCCCAACCAGCCACGTACCACGCGGCCTTTATCAACTAACTGAGGCACCACTTGGCGTAGCAATTCTGCCGGAATGGCGAATCCGATGCCTTGAGCGCCTTTATCTCGACTAAAAGCGCCCGTGTTAACGCCTACAAGTTGGCCCGACGGGTTGATCAGGGCTCCACCTGAGTTACCCGGATTGATCGCAGCGTCGATTTGTACAAAATTCTGCCAGGCGCTACCGCCAGCTACTCGTCTAGCAATGGCGCTGACAATGCCTTGGGTTACGGTTTGGCCCACGCCAAACGGATTGCCGATAGCGAGTACGATATCCCCTACGCGCAGCTGAGGCGAATTTTCGAAGGTTGCGTAAGGTAGGGGTTTGTCTGAATTGATCTTCACTACAGCTAAATCGGTTTCTTTATCGCTGCCCAGCACATCCGCTTCGAGCAGTTCGCCATTATTGAGCACGACATTGATCGTGTCGGCGCCATCAATTAGGTGATAATTGGTCAGTACCAAGCCATTCTCATCGATTATGACCCCTGAGCCTTGGCTAGTGCTGAGGCGTTCTAGCGGGGCGATACCGGCTAAAGTGGTGGCCGGCACGGAGGAATAGATGGTCTCACTGGAGTAAAGACTCACCACTGATGGCGCAACCTGAGCTATACCTTTGTTGTACGAGTCAACTTGATTACCTGGGAGCCGGCCAAGCCAGTTACTTGGCGCCAATGACGCAAGGCTCAACTGCCCAGAGTTTGTGGTTAGCCCAAATATCAACAATCCCGCTGCAAGGCCAATGAGCGAGTAGCTTATCCAATGCCGGGTTTTGATCTGCATGCTCCGTAAGAAGGTGCTTGCTATGGTAACCGAAGTACCCTGTTAGCGCGGTTTTGCTGCCGTTGTTGTGCTAATCTAGGGGGCTGCATCAAGTGTAAGAATTCAAGATATTGGAGCCTCCAAATGAGCGCTAAAAAACAGACGGAAAACAGCAACGCTGCACCCGTCGAAAGTTCAATTAATCAGGACAATGTTGATCCTGCTCGTCGTCGTCTTTTAATAGGTGGCGCATCGGTCGTGGGGGGAGCAGGAGCCGTCGCTATGGGCGTATCCATGCTAGCTTCCATGTCTCCCAGTGCACGGGCGAAAGCCGCGGGCGCACCTGTAGAAGCCGACATCAGCAAACTGGCAGAAGGCCAGATGATGACTATCGAATGGCGTGGTAAGCCGGTGTGGGTGGTACGCCGCACTGCAGCTGCTATCGAACTTCTTAAAAACACCTCGATGGCATTAAGTGACCCTGACTCACTCGAAGAACAGCAACCGGCCTATGCACAAAATGCGGTTCGTTCAATCAAAGAAGAATACCTCGTGCTGATTGGCCTCTGTACTCACCTAGGTTGCTCACCGGGTTATCGCCCTGATGTTGCTGCGGCCGATTTGGGTGCAGATTGGGAGGGTGGTTTTTTCTGCGCCTGTCACGGGTCTAAGTTTGATCTTGCCGGACGAGTATTAGCAGGTGTGCCAGCGCCAACGAATCTCGAAGTACCGCCGCATTCATATGTCGATGATTCCAACCTCATTATTGGTGTTGAAGAAGGGGCTGCAGCATGAGCAAGACAACAGGCTTAATCGGTTGGATCGATGAGCGATTTCCGCTCACCAAAATGATGGAAGAGCACGTAACTAAGTATTACGCGCCAAAAAACTTTAACTTTTGGTACTACTTCGGCTCCTTGGCCATGGTGGTGCTAGCGCTTCAATTTATCACCGGTATTTTCCTAACTATGAACTACAAGCCCGATGGCGAGCTTGCGTTCAAATCGGTTGAATACATCATGCGTGATGTCAATTTCGGTTGGTTAATTCGCTACATGCACTCAACCGGTGCATCAATGTTTTTTGTTGTTGTCTACTTACATATGTTTCGCGGCATTATGTATGGCTCGTACAAAAAGCCACGTGAGTTGTTGTGGGTTTTCGGTATGCTTATTTACGTAGCGCTAATGGCTGAAGCCTTTATGGGTTATTTGTTGCCTTGGGGCCAGATGAGCTACTGGGGTGCGCAGGTCATCATCTCCTTGTTTGGCGCTATCCCATTTGGTATTGGTGATGCAGTAACGCTTTGGTTAAAAGGTGATTACATTGTTTCTGATGCCACGCTTAACCGATTCTTTGCTTTGCACGTTATTGCTGTGCCTCTTGTACTGATTTTCTTGGTAGCAGCGCATATCTTGGCGCTTCACGAAGTGGGTTCAAACAACCCTGATGGTATCGATATCAAGAAAGATAAAAACGCGGCTGGCATCCCTAAAGACGGCATCCCGTTCCACCCTTACTACACCGTTAAAGATCTATTCGGTTTAGTCGTGTTCTTGATCGTGTTTTTTGCGATAGTGTTTTTTGCCCCTGAAATGGGTGGCTACTTTTTGGAGCACGCCAACTTCGTACCGGCTGATCCACTAAAAACACCAGAGCATATTGCACCGGTTTGGTACTTCACACCGTTTTATGCAATCTTGCGCGCCGTGCCAGATAAATTGATGGGTGTTATGGCAATGGGTGCTGCGATTGTTGTGTTGTTCTTCTTGCCATGGATAGATCGTGGTCCGGTTAGATCAATACGCTATCGCTCGACTGCTTATAAGGTATTGCTGTTCTCTTTTGTTATTGCATTTATCGTGTTGGGTTACTACGGTATGCAGTCTCCAACACCTGTGGGCACAGCGATTTCTCGAATATGTGCACTGATTTATTTTGGTTTCTTCGTCGGCCTATTTTTTGTGAGCCGAAATGAGAAAACGAAGCCATTACCTGAGAGGGTCACATAATGCAGACCGTAATTAACACACGTATTGTCAAGACAAGTAGTCTTGCTCTAAAAGGTCTCGTGTTAGCTGCAACCGTATTATTGCCTCTGCACGTAAGTGCGGCAGGTGGTGGTGCTAAGCTGGAATCCCCTATCATTGATACTGGCAACCATAAGTCGTTGCAGCGAGGGGCTCAAACCTTCGTCAACTACTGCATGGGGTGCCACACTGCCGACTATGCTCGTTATAGTCGTGTCGCTGCCGACCTTAAACTGTCTGAAGAAGACGTGCTCAATAATCTTATTTTCACTACAGATGATGCTGGCGAGCGAAGTAAGGTGGGCTCGTTGATGGAAAGCAGTATGTCCGAAGATTACGGTAAGCAAGCATTCGGTGTTGCTCCGCCAAATCTTGCATTAACGGCGCGTTCGCGTGGCGTTGATTGGATTTACAGTTACCTTAAAGGCTTTTATCTCGACCCAAGCCGCCCAGGTTTAGGCGTGAACAACACAGTTTATCCCGGCGCTGCGATGCCTCACGTTTTGTGGGAACAGCAGGGGCTGATGGAAGCCAATTACGTAACCGATGATGCAGGTCACAAAGAGCTCAAGCTCACGCGAATAAGCGAGGGCACCATGAGTGAAGATGAGTACGACGATATGGTTGCTGATCTGGTCAATTTTATGTCTTATATGGCTGACCCAATCAAGCAAACGCGCCACCGCATCGGCATGATGGTGATGTTGTTCTTATTGTTGCTACTTGCGTTGGTATATTCTCTTAAAAAGGAATACTGGAAAGACGTCGTCTGATTTTGATTTGTGACAGTTATGCCCGGTTCGGTTGAGCCGGGTATTGTCGCTAAGCACCTGAATTAGTATTGGCAGTTGAAGCCACCGCGCCAATATGGCATGGTGGCGTTGTTCCTGACTGGATAAAGGCGTAGTTTACGAATCCATTTGCGATACGGTACGATACGATTCAATCAACATGAGTTGACTGAATTGACGATTAGAGTTTTTTGGCGACACCGAAATGACCCCGAGCAGGCCCTACCTTATACGTGCACTTTACGAGTGGATAGTTGATAACCAACTAACCCCGTATTTGCTGGTGGACGCCACTCAAGAAAACGTCATCATTCCGCAAGCCTTCGTCGATGACGGCAAAATCATCCTCAATGTTAGCCCAGAAGCGACGCACAGCTTAGTGCTCGGCAACGACGCCATTGTATTTAATGCACGCTTTAGCGGCAACGCTATGGATGTCAGCGTACCGGTAGCCAGCGTCAACGCAATCTACGCTCGCGAAAATGGGCAAGGTATGGTGTTCGGCAAGCACGACGATATCCCACCAGAGCCAGGCACCGACAAGAAAAAGAAAAAGCCGAGCGCCAACGAAATCAAGCGACCCAATCTAAAGATCGTTAAGTAGTCTTTTTCATTAAGCCTTATAGCTGCATAGGGCCTAATACTATGCATGAAATCTGGTTATTGGATGTTGGCTTAGCCTTATCCCGCGACTTAGAAATATATACGTTATCTGCTGTAGGCTGGATGCGGCTTTGATCAGTAATATTTGTCAAATAATACCGAATCACAAAGCAAGCGCGAGAGACTTGAGTCGGATTTATCAGCTTAGCTTTGATAAATAATTGGGGTGGATAATACCTCAGAGGGTATGGTTGAGCAAGTATGGCTATCGCTACGCGAAAAGTGGTGTTGGCAAAGATAGTTATCCGTCAATCGCATTGATAAACCAATCGAGAGCGTTATTCTCAAACTCAGTTGATACCCGGCCGTATAGGCTCATGCCTCGTTCAACTTCTTCATCGGCGCTAGGGTCCAGTGGTGATAAGGCAATAACATCAATTCGGGCAGCTTGTTGTGGCTGAGCGTGTTGCTGCAAAAATGCTCGCGCTGCCACTTTGAGTTTGTTCTGTTTGGAACGATCAACGCTTATAACCGCGTTGCCGTAGCGGCCTTTTTTTCGGTAGCGCACTTCTACAAATACCCAGCTATTGGCTTTGTCGTCGAACATGATGAGGTCGATTTCACCCATGCGTCGATTAAAATTTTGGCTGATGTACCGCAAGCCCTGAGTTTGTAAATACCGGCAAGCGAGTTGTTCGGCCGCGTGGCCAATGGCTTGTGTGTTCATAAGGACCTCCTTGTCCTGTGAGTTAAGTTGATCGAGTGATGTGTACGGTGATGCTAGTTTTGCGTGCCGGTGCGGATCGACAGTAATGGTTCGGCTTCTACGCGTTTAACCGGAACAGCCAATCCTTCCTGGTATTGCGCCCAATCTAGGTGTCGCTCAATGCGCCCATCACTAGTGAGTTCTAGCTCTCCCGTAAAGCCTGGTAGCCGTTGCCCTTGTGCAAGCGCATCGATATTTAATAATACTCGGTAAGCGTCGGCACCTAGAGCGTAAAGTTTGCCGTACACGCCTTTAGATTGTGGAAAGTTTTGTTCAATTGTTTGCTTTAGTGGGTCCTTACGTAGTTTCTTATTTAAAGCCCATGGCGTGTCTGCATAAAAAATACTATTGAGATCTTTATTTTTACGGGCATCATCTTCAAGTGCAGCAACTCGGCTTGTCGCTAGACGCGGTAAGTGTCGCGCTCGAAAAAAATCTAATTGTGGACGAACCGAACGAGCTTGATCGGAGGTAATAGCTAGAAACACAACGTCGATATCGTTACGAATACTGGGTTCAAAAAACAATTTTTTGCCGATGTTGCGGGATAAGGTGCGAAAACGTTGATCGCTTTGTGTTATTTGTAGTGCATCGCGTATTTGTTCAGAATAATCGTATTGGTCTTTAGGTAATACAGCGATATGCGCAACGTCACCCCCATAGGCAAACATGGTTTCTTGAAAGGCCCGCGCTTCTCGATCACCACGTGAATCATCAGCTTGTAAAATAATGGCTTTATTTAAAGACAACGCTATTGCGCGAGACGCAGCTGACCTAGCTTCATCTTCTGGAGCTAAGCCAAATTGCAGCAAATTTGAAGTGGCTTCCGATTGTTGATAAAGCTCAACAGTATTGAGTGTCAGCGTTGGTACTGATATGGAACGTTGGGTTGCAATCGCTGATACTGCTTGCTTACGCAGCGGCCCAATTATGGCATCAGCACCGTCGTTTATCGCATTTTGATAAGCGCTTCTGGCATAAGCTGGATTTTCACCCACGTCGTAAAAGCGCAAGGTAGGCACGACCTGGCTAGCATTAGCTTGTTGGTAAGCGCTGACTAAGCCATCCCGAATAGCGGCTGCTGCATTGCCCGTGCCCCGTGCCGAAAGTGGTAGCAGTACTGCTATCTGATTGATCGGTCCGCCGTTGAGTACAAACTCTGTGTCACCACCAGATTCAAACAATGCTGACGCGAATCGTGCGTTGGCTGGGTGTGAGGAGAAACGTGTTTGCCACTGCCGGATTTGCTGTTCACGCGGCCCCTTGTTTTGAGCGCTGCCGGTATTGGCTAATGCCAGTTCTATCCAACCTTGATAGGTGTCGCCACGTACATTGGTGGTAAGCCCGCCGAGTGTGGAGACTGGCTGAGTGCTGAGCATCTGCCAAATTTGTTGATGATTTTTATCAATCGTTTCTTGATTGGTCAGCTGTGACTCGAGATCGATACGTGCGATGAGCTCGTTATCTGGATCGTTTAAAATATTAAAACTATGTGCGCGAGTTTCATACAAGCGTGCACGATGTAGTGGCGATGTAACAGCTTCAGGGTCAGGTAGGGCATCTAGGGCGGCCTCACCATTGCCACTGAGCATTAACTGTTTGGCTTGTAGGATTGCATAGCGATGCTGAAACTCAGGTGTGGCGAGTTCGGACGGTACAGCGACTAGTTTTTCGCTACCGGGTTCGAGCATGCCTCGGTCGAGCAAAATCTCAGCGGCAATGAGTAAGTAATCTTGTCGCTGATTAATATCGGAGCTGCGAGTGGCGCGGCTACTGTATGTGTTCGCTGCGGCCTGGGGTTTACCCTGAAGTAGCTGCCGTCGAGCCTTGGGGTCTGTTATTCTCGAGATGCTTGGGTCATCAGGTAGTTGAGGCCCGGCAGTTTGGCAGCCCTGCAGAGCTACAGCCAAAAACAAAACAGAACAAACCAGTGATAGTCGAGTATTTGCGATCATGTGTTCAGAACAACGTAATAAGTTAATGTAAAAAGTTAATTTTTAATTAGCTACACATATAACCTTACATATAGCCTTCACAGCCTTACCTTCACAGCGTGATTTGAGCTAGCTAAAAATCAATAATAAGAATGATGAGATTCAGCAGCAAATGACCGAAGCAAATAATTCGGTGTACGAGAATTCTTTAAACAAGAACACTCTATACATCGTGGCTACGCCAATCGGTAACAAAGACGATATCTCTTTGCGAGCGATTGAAACGTTGCGTAGCGTTGATCGAATCTATGCCGAGGACACGCGCCATAGTAGCGTATTGCTGCGTCATCATGGTATTGCCACACCCACCGTGTCATTGCATGAACACAATGAAGAGCAGCGAACGGCCTCTGTTGTGGCGTTTTTGCAAGAAGGTGGCAGTGCGGCTTTGATCAGTGATGCCGGCACGCCGCTCATATCTGACCCGGGATACAGGCTGGTTAGAGGCTGTATTGATGCCGATTTAGCCGTGTGCCCGATACCTGGAGCCAGTGCTTTGACGGCCGCTTTATGTGTAAGCGGTTTGCCAACCGATCGGTTTCAGTACGTCGGTTTTCCGCCAGCTCGCGAAACCGCTCGTGCTCAATGGTTAAGCACGCTGGCTGCTTTGCCTCACACCCTCATTATGTATGAAGCTCGGCATCGTATTTTGGCTACTTTGCAGGCCATCGAGGAGGTTTGCGGTGGCGAGCGACGTGCCTGTGTTGCGCGAGAATTAACCAAGCGTTTCGAAACGTTGCATCACGGTAGCATTGCGCAAATACGTCAATCCATGAGTGATGACGACATGCAGCTAAAGGGTGAATTTGTCATCGTGTTGTCAGGGCATCAAGCGCTTGAAGATGAGGCGAATATGGATAAAGCCAAGCAGGCATTGCAAATATTATTGCCGCACATGCCCATTAAAGTGGCGGTTAAATGTGTTGTTGAATTACTCGATGTGCCGCGTAAGCCGACTTACAATTTAGCTGTCGCCATGCGCAATGCGGATTCCGCCGATTAGTTCTTGGAATTTGTCTGTGATCATTTGCGTCAAACGGGTAAACTTGTCGACGGAGTTGGCCAGATCATCGCGGCAGCACGTGTGCTGGCGAGGAAAGTCCGGGCTCCTTGGACAGGGTGCCAGGTAATTCCTGGGGGGCGTGAGCCTACGGAAAGTGCAGCAGAAAATAAACCGCCTAAGCAGTTCGCTGCCGGTAAGGTTGAAATGGTGCGGTAAGAGCGCACCGCGTTCGTGGTAACACGCAACGGCATGGTAAACCCCACCTGGAGCAAGACCAAATAGAGGGACATTAGGCGTGGTCCGCGCCGTCCCCGGGTAGGTCGCTTGAGCCTTGTGGTGACACAAGGCCTAGATGAATGATGATCCACGACAGAACCCGGCTTAACGGCTGACTCCATCTAATTTCATGCATGCTTGGTACAAGCTTAGTATGCCGATATACACTGCAATAGCAGCCTAAAGGCTACTATTGCAGTATGATTTTTTTGCAAAAGAACCTAAGCGCCTGTTAGCTGCTTGGATTAGTAGTTAGCGCCAAGGTAAATGCCAACGCTATTGCCATCCACTGAAACCCCATCGAGTTCGTAGTCAATAAACGTGGCGCGAAGCCCAACCACTGCTCGATCGCTGGCAAGATATTCGGCCATCATATTAAAGCCTAGTGTTTTGTCGAATTCGACAGAGCCGCCATTAAAAAACTGGCCACTGGTTTTAAGCTTGTTATCAAAGTGGTAAGTCAGTCCAGCACCTATACGAAACCGATCTAGCTTGACCAGCTGGTTCAAATTAATCGATAGGCGTCTAAATTCAACGTCGCCGTTAGAAGCTGTTTCGCTATCATTCTTATAGCCAAAGCTGACATCGGTCTGCAGCGCAGGGTTATCTAAAAAGGGCGTGGTTGTGCCATAGCCGAATTCAGCGAACACACCACCGCCAGCTTTGATTGAGCTGGTGTCTCCGTCTGCAAACCGAAGAGAGAGAAGTTTGTCGCCGCCGCCATCTATGCCGAGTCTGCCGGCAAAGCTGCCAGCATGGCTGTGTGCTGCGACTGCCATCAGTGTAGCGAAAACAGGGATCTGTGCTAGGGCTTTTATAGATTTCATGTGCTTCCATTCATGTTGGTTGGTCAATTAATACTCGCCGGATAGTCCATTTAACCAAACGGTGTAAGCGTGGATTATTAACAGATGATGCTAATTACCACTCACCCTTACTCACGGTGGTTGTCCCGAATGTGGATCACACCCGCGATGATAGTAGTTCGCCGTTGTCTTTGTCAGCTAGATGTTGTTCGTCTTAAGTCATCTTGCGAGTGGGTCTGTAGTCCGCTTAGCGATGCCCGGTAGTACGTGTAGGAAGCTAAAGTGGGGCTGATGAATGCAAAATTTCAGCAACGTAAATTACTACTCTGAACAAAATCCCATCAAATAAGCTCCATTACTTCATGTAGTTTCTATCAAAGAAGGTTAAGTGCTTGATTACAGTAGGCTCACGTTTCATTCGTAAGTCGTTGTGTTTGAACGAAAAATTCCGCGACGCAGGCCGCATTTTCATTGACCCAAACCGGTAGTGTCCGTATAGTGGCGCTTGGTGATGATTCGTGTCGAATTGTGGGTAATTGAGGCGTCAAGCGCTAAAAACGATGTTCAGGGGTATTTCCAAACTCAGCGTTGATGCTAAAGGCAGGCTTGCCGTGCCCAAGCATCACCGAGATCGGCTGATGGCCGATGGGATCACCGAGTTGATGGTGACGGCTGACCCTTCGCGTTGTTTGTTGATTTATCCCATGCCGGATTGGCGAGAAATCGAAATTAAGTTAATGAGTTTGCCGAATACGAATCCTCACAGCCGAGCGATGCAGCGATTGTACGTCGGTTACGCAACGGAAACTGAATTCGATAGTAATGGCCGCATTCTATTACCGGCTGAATTACGCGAGTACGCTGGTATTGATCGCAAGGCCGTTTTAATCGGCCAAGGCAAGAAATGCGAGTTATGGAGCGAAAGCGGTTTTGCTGATGCATCTTCTGAGTGGCCTGATCTGCTTAATGATCAAGACCAATCGGAAGTGAGCGATGCAATCCAGCAATTGTCGCTTTGATGAGCGCGGCACATGTGCCGGTGTTGCATCAAGAGGCGGTTGATGCGTTGCAGATTAAGCCTGCAGGGCGCTATGTAGACGCCACCTATGGAAGGGGTGGTCACAGCAAGTTATTGCTGTCGAAGTTAGGAGAAGCGGGAGAAGTACTAGCACTGGACAGAGATCCAGAGGCGATCATCAACGCACAAGAACAATTTAAAGATGAATCGCGATTTGAAATCGTTAAGGCCAATTTTGATCAGCTCGATACAGTGCTGGCAGAAAAAAAATGGCTCGGAACCGTAGATGGTTTGCTGCTCGATGTTGGAGTGTCTTCACCTCAACTTGATGTAGCAGAACGCGGGTTTGGATTTTCAAGAGATGGTGCGCTTGATATGCGCATGGATCCGCAAAGCGGGCAATCGGCAGCCGAATGGCTGTCTGGGGTAAGTGAGAACGACTTGATTGACGTATTAAAAACTTTTGGCGAAGAGCGTTATGCGAAGCGTATAGCCGGGGCTATCATTGAGCAGCGCGCGCTTGCGCCAATAACGCGCACCTCTCAGCTAGCGGAAATAGTGAAGGTTGCGCACCCTCGTTGGGAACGTCATCACCATCCTGCTACACGTTCGTTTCAGGCTATTCGCATTTTTATCAATGACGAGTTGGGTGCTTTGCAGCGTGTGCTCGCGCATGCCACCACTGCGCTTAAGCCTGGCGGACGTTTGGCAGTTATCAGCTTTCATTCGCTCGAAGATCGCATTGTTAAACGAGCACTTCGTAAGCCACCACCTGATCCATCGATACCTCGTCATTTGCCGCAGCCGCCAACAACTGATCATCCGTGGCGCTTGGTTGGAAAGCCTGTTAAGGCGAGTGAGCAAGAGCTTGAGGTCAATCCGCGTGCACGTAGTGCAATTATGCGAGTTGCGGAGCGTATTGCATGAAAGCTCTACTAATCGTTGCAGCCTTGGCTGCTGCTAATTTTTGTACTGCGGTGGCTGTGGTTTACAGCAAGCACCTGAGCCGTGGTGCCACCACTGACATCAGCAGAAATCAATATCAGATTGATGAGCTAAATGTGCAGTGGAGCCAACTGCAAATTGAAGAGGGTACATTCTCGGAGCATGGTTTGGTTGAGCGCACGGCGCGTGATCGTTTAGATATGGTGTTGCCTGGTCTCGATGATTCGAAAATGCTAGTACGAAATGCTGGAGCCGCTAACTAATGGCTCGCACAAAAAAGATCCGTAAAAATTGGACACGTCGCAGACACGAAGTGTTGTTGCTGTTTTTTGTAATGGCGTCTTGCTTGGTAGTGCGTGCTGTTTATTTGCAAGTATTCGACCATGAGTTTTATCGTGGTGAAGGTGATATGCGGCAGCAGCGTGTTGTGTCGATTCCTGCTAATCGCGGCAACCTGTTGGACCGTCACGGTGAGGCGCTTGCCGTTAGCACGCCTATTCAGAGTATATGGGGTGACCCACGCTCGCTAGTTGAGCAACCTGCGGCAATGCGTGAGGCGGCGGCTCTATTGGAGCTTGATCCTGCCAAGCTGCAAAAGCGCATCGATACAGCGCAATCGCAAGGTAAAGAATTTATTTACATCAAGCGCCACGTTACGCCTGATATTGCAAGCAAAGTGATGGATTTACGAATCTCTGATCTTTCAACGCAGCGAGAGTTCCGTCGATATTACCCAAGTGGCCAGGCGGCGTCGCACGTAATTGGATTTACGGATATTGATGACGTGGGTCGTGAGGGCTTAGAGCTTGCCTACAACGATTGGTTAAAAGGCCAGCCAGGCTTGCGACGTGTGATTCGTGATTTAAATGGTCGCGAAATCGCCAGTATGGATATTGTTAAACCTGCTGTGCCGGGTAAAGAGCTAAGACTCTCTATTGACAAGCAGCTGCAGTATTTCACCAGTAGTGTGCTGCGTGATGCTGTTAGTAAGCAAAAGGCTGAGTCTGGTTCAGTTGTCGTTATGGATGTGAAAACGGGTGAAGTACTGGCGATGGCTAACTACCCGGTTTACAACCCAAACGATTTAAAAGATCGAACAGGTGGCCGCCAACGCAATCGCTCCATTACCGATGTATTCGAGCCAGGCTCAACCATGAAGCCCTTTACGATTGCAGCTGCACTCGATTCAGGTGATTTCAAGCCCGATGACATCGTGTTTACTTCTCCTGGGCATTATGAGATCGGCAAATATAAAATTAGTGATTCTCGCGACAACGGTTGGTTGGATCTTCGCGGCATCGTGCGCAAATCGAGCAACGTGGGCGTTAGTAAAGTTGCGACGCAGCTAGACCCTGAGCAAATGTGGTCAGTATTCGATGCGTTCGGTTTTGGCCGGCCTCCGGGGAGTGAGTTTCCGGGTGAAGTTGCGGGTTATTTTAATCACCCAACCTTATGGCATCACATAGAGCAGGCTAGTGTGTCTTATGGATATGGCATATCAGTGTCGGCCCTTCAGTTGGTGCGAGCCTATGCGGCAATTGCTAATGGCGGCATCATGCCGACAGTTTCATTTATTGCTCAACCTAAAAACGAAGACGGTCGACGTGTTGTCGACAAAGAAATTGCCAGCGAAGTAAGCAGAATGCTTGAGTCAGTTGTGACTGATGGCACAGGCACGCGAGCAAAAGTGCCAGGCTATCGAATCGCTGGTAAAACGGGTACGTCGCATCGATCACAAAGCGGTGGTTATGCAGAAGATCGTTACGTGTCGGTGTTTGCAGGTTTTGCTCCCGCTTCGCGGCCCGAAATTGCTGTTGTCGTTGTTGTGCATGATCCAAAAGCGGGGGAGCACTTTGGCAGTGTTGTTGCAGCGCCTGTGTTCGCAAATGTTATGTCGCACGCATTGCGCCTTCAAGGCGTAGAGCCCGATGATATCGATGATCAGCGCGCGCAGTTAAAGCTGGAAGGTGATCGTTCATGACGAGTCGCCCAGCACAATCCCTAGTTAGTTTATGTAGCAACATTTCCGGTGTCGCTGATGTGATGCCAGATGTGATGGTGTCTGGTGTGGCTTTAGATAGTCGCCTGCTGAAAGCCGGTGATCTGTATTTAGCCGTTGCCGGTGCTACGACTCATGGCTTGGCATTTGTTGAACAAGTAATAAACGTACGCGCCGCGGCCGTGCTGATAGATGAGCAATTGGATGGCAGCTTCGATGTGGAGTTGCAGCAGTTGCGTGCAGCGGGAATTGCTATTGGTAGAGTGCCTCAGCTAAAAGAACGCGTTGGTAAAATTGCTGCGCAGTTTTATGGTCAACCAAGCCAACGGCTAAATGTAGTTGCAGTAACAGGCACGGATGGCAAAACGTCTGTTTGCTTGTTCATCGCATCGGCTTTACGCAAGCTTGGGCATAGTTGTGGCTATATAGGCACCCTAGGCTGGGGTGTTGACGAGCTTGCTTCCACTGAGTTAACTACCCCTGATGCGGTTAGCTTGCAACGCATGCTTGCAGAGCTTCATGAGCAAGGTGCTGCAACGGTTGCACTTGAGGCTTCGTCGCACGGCATTGCCGAAGGGCGGTTGGACGAAGTCGCGATTGATGTTGCTGTACTAACGAATTTTGGACGCGATCACCTTGATTATCACCAAACGCTAGAGCATTACAAAGCGGCCAAAGCCAAGTTGTTTAAGTGGCCAAGTTTGAATTCGATTGTGGTTAACCAAGTTGATGAGCTAGGTGCTGAGCTGTTGGCCGAATCTTCGATTTCTGGTTACGCCTTTAGTAGTAAGTCAGCTGATGATTCGTTTGTCAGCAACACTTGCGAATTAATTGTCGGGCGCGATATTCAACTGACAGCTAATGGCATTAAATTTAATCTTGTCGATGTACAGTCACATGTAGTTACTAGCGGCTTGTTCGGACGCTTTAATGTTGACAATCTATTGGCTTGTCATGGAGTGCTTCGCGCCTTGGGCCATGCGGCAAATGATTCAGCAAATGCATTGGGTGCATTAAAGGCAGTACCCGGCCGGATGGAGCAGTTTACCGCTAGAGGTCACGCAACAGTAGTAGTTGATTACGCGCATACACCGCAGGCACTTGAATCTGCGATAGCTGCTGTTCGAGAACATGCTGATGGTGTGTTGTGGGTTGTGTTTGGCTGTGGTGGTGATAGAGATAAGGGCAAACGATTGCCTATGGGTCGAGCTGCGGAAGCTGCGAACCACGTCATTGTTACTGATGACAATCCGCGAGGAGAATCATCGCAATCGATTATTGATGCCATTTTAAGTGGTATGCAAAATCCGCAAGCTGCCATTGTTATTGCTGATCGGCGTGAGGCAATTGCGTATGCGATTACACACGCTGATAAAAATGATGTTGTATTGATAGCAGGGAAAGGTCACGAGGATTATCAAATCACCAACGGTAAGCGTTTGCCTTTTAGTGATCGGGTAGTGGTTGATACATTGTTGCAGGAGGCTTGTTAATGTTCCGTTTAATGTTTTCTGATTGTATTGAGCCACTTAATGCGCAGTTACTGGGTGAAGATCTGCAACTCAACAGCTTTAGTACTGACACACGGACGCTAAATCCAGGCGATATCTACATTGCTTTGCAAGGTGAGAATTTTGATGGCCATGACTATATTGAGCAGGCCTTAGAGGCTGGGGCTGCTGGTTTTGTAGTTAGCAGGGCAGTAAACACCGATAAGCCTTGCTTGCAAGTTGCAGACACATTGCTTGCACTGCAAGAACTCTCAAGGTTGTGGGCGCGCGGGCATCAAGTGCCGACAATTGCGATTACGGGTAGTAATGGCAAAACCACCGTTAAAGAACTCATCGCTGCGATTTTGCGTCAGCTGGGTCCCGTGCTGGCAACAGAGGGTAATCTTAATAATGAAATCGGTGTGCCTTTGACGCTATTAAAGCTGCGACAGGAGCACCAATACGCCGTGATTGAAATGGGTGCGAATCATCTTGGTGAAATCAAAACACTGAGCCGTTTGGCTTCCCCAGATGTCGCGGTTATCACCAACACCGAAGCTGCTCATCTGGAAGGCTTTGGTAGTTTGCTTGATGTCGCTCATGCTAAAAGCGAAATTTTTTCAGGGCTAGAAGATGACGGTTGGGCTGTCATTTATGCTGAAGATGGTCGCGCAGATATTCTTGAAGCCGCTGCGTCTGATTGCCGCATTCGAACATTTGGTACAAGTGAAGATGCAGATGTGCAGGCAGGCCGAGGTGAGGGTTTTAGAGTGGAAGGCGTAGGTGATGCTTTTGATGTCACGTTCTCGCTGCTGGGTGCTCACAATCGCGTCAATGCGCTCGCCGCAATTGCTGCGGTTCAATGTTTGGATGCTCAAGCAGAAACTATTCAAGCGGGGCTAGCCTCTATTAAGCCGGTTGCTCGTCGCCTTGAGCAAAAACCTGGTGCTGCTGGTAGTACGCTTATTGATGATTCCTACAACGCGAATCCGGCCTCAGTTCGAGCTGGAATTGATGTGCTGGCAGAGGCTGGCGGTAAGCGCATGCTGATTTTAGGTGACATGTTGGAATTGGGCGAAGAGGCCGTAATGCTGCACAAAGGTGTGGGTTTGTATGCCGATCGAAAAAACATTGATGCGGTTTGGACGGTGGGTGAGTTGGCTCAACATGCATCGGCATCGAGTCATGTTGGACGTCATTTTGCGTCGAAAGAAGAGTTACTTGAAAACCTATTGCCTGAACTTGATCCGAATACGTCTTTGTTGTTGAAGGGTTCTCGAGGGGCGCGCATGGATCGCCTTGTCGATGCTTTATTAGCAAATGAACCACCGATTTTGAATACGCGCGTTCCAGAGGTTGTCATATGATAATCCTCTTGGGTGATTGGCTGACTGATGTAAACAGCGGATTTGCTGTGCTGCAGTACATCACTGTGCGCGTTATTTTTTCAGCACTTACTGCCTTGCTAATCAGCTTGACTCTGGGCCCGTTACTAATTAGCTGGCTAACCAATGCCAATGTTGGTCAGTCGATTCGAAATGATGGTCCGCAATCTCATTTGGTTAAAGCGGGTACGCCTACTATGGGCGGCGCTATGATTATCATGTCGGTTGTTTTTAGCACTTTGCTATGGGCTGACCTAACCACCAAACAAATTTGGTTTGTATTGTTTGTGACTATTGGCTTTGCTGCTGTTGGTTGGGTGGATGATTATCGAAAAGTGATTCTTTCCAACTCAGTTGGTTTGACAGCGCGGGAAAAACTAATTTCTCAAACCCTGATCGCTGGGCTTGCTGTTATCGCGTTTTATGCATCTACTGCTGATCGTGCCGAACTTGAACTAATTGTTCCGTTTTTCAAGAATGTTGCGATCCCCTTGGGCTGGATGTTTGTTCCTTTTGCATTTTTAGTCATTGTGGGTAGTAGTAATGCAGTTAATTTAACGGATGGTTTGGACGGCTTGGCGATATTGCCTTCGGTTATGGTTGCGTCTGGGCTTGGCATAATTGCATACCTAACAGGGCACGCAGTGTTTGCTGATTACTTGTTCATACCCAATATAAAGGGCGCGGGCGAGCTGACTGTTTTTTGTAGTGCCATGGCGGGTGCTGGTTTAGGCTTCTTGTGGTTCAACACCTATCCTGCGCAAGTGTTTATGGGTGATGTTGGTGCCTTGTCTATCGGTGCCGCTTTAGGCGGTGTCGCTATTATGGTTCGTCAAGAGTTGGTGCTTTTTATAATGGGCGGCGTGTTCGTTATGGAGGCGGTGTCGGTGATAGTGCAGGTTGCATCATTCAAGCTCACTGGCAAGCGCGTGTTTCGCATGGCGCCGATTCATCACCATTTTGAGCTTAAGGGTTGGCCTGAGCCACGCATTATTGTGCGTTTTTGGATCATCACCGTTGTATTGGTGCTGATTGGTTTGTCAACGTTGAAGATACGCTGATGAAACCTGAGCTACTACAAAACAAAAAAGTACTTGTTGTTGGTTTGGGTGTGACTGGTTGGTCGGTTGTGCGGTATTTACAGGCTAACAACATACCGTTTGCAGTGGCTGATGAGAAAGCGCCATCGAGTGATGAAGCCAGGGCCTTAGGCGATGCAGTTTTATACGCACAGTTTGACAAAACAGTATTTGCAGCGGTTGATGTGATTGTATTGAGCCCAGGCGTGCCTCGCTCGCATCCCGCGCTTTCCGCCGCGATTGATAACGGTGTGAAAGTGATAGGCGATATTGAGTTATTTGCATCAGCGGTTACAAAGCCTGTCATTGCAGTAACTGGATCTAACGGTAAGAGCACGGTGGTGAGTTGGATAGCGCATATTCTCGCGCAAACCGAATTTAATGCGGTGTTGTGCGGCAATATTGGTCAGCCAGCACTAGACAGCATCAGCGATGTTGCGGATGTGTACGTGCTCGAGCTGTCGTCTTATCAGCTTGAATCTACCGAATCACTTGCACCACTTGCAGCATCTGTACTCAATATTAGCGATGATCATATGGATCGCTATAATTCGCTTGATCATTACGCACAAACTAAGCGTCATATTTATAACAACTGCGAATATGCAATTGCTAATCGTGATGATGCGCGAACATGGCCCGATTCGAATGATGTATCAGCCAATGAGGTGACGTATTTTGCAATCGATACTAATGCAGAAAACGACTACCGATGCATTGAGCGCGATAGCGAATACCTCTTGGTCAAAGGTAATACAGAATTGCTGGAGCTTTCATCTTCGCGATTACCTGGGCGGCATAATCGAGCCAATGCTTTAGCAACTGTTGCGTTATTAGCACCGCTTGGTATTAAACAACACGTGCTGCAAAGCAGTATTAATACATTCGCTGGTTTACCTCATAGGACGGAGTTGGTTGCTAAGATCGATCATGTGCTTTGGTACAACGATTCAAAAGGTACTAACATCGACGCGTGTGAAAAAGCAATTGAAGCTATGCCCGGCCCGGTTATTTTAATTGCCGGTGGTTTAGGTAAAGGCGCTGACTTTAGTGCTTTGCGTGATGCGGTTTCTAAGTACGTTAAAGCACTTGTGTTAATTGGTCGTGATCGTCAATTAATTGCTGATGCATTGAACGATTTAGCCAGTGTGCGGTTCTGCGATTCGATGAATGATGCAGTGCAGGCCGCGAACGAAATCGCAGTTGCGGGTGATGCTGTGTTGATGTCACCAGCTTGTGCAAGCTTCGATATGTTTGACAATTTTGAACAACGCGGAATCCGCTTTTGCGAAGCGGTGCAGGAGTTGGCTGCATGAGTGAGCTGATTTCAAGAGTCGCATCTGGGCGTATGGCGCCTCGTTCTCCAGCGCAGCTGGATAGCAACCTATTGCTTCGTCGGCATGCCTTGCTGTTCGTTATTATTGCGCTTGCCCTGTTTGGTATGGTCATGATTACGTCATCTTCGATGGCATTCGCATCGCAAAATCATGGTTCGCCGTTCTATTTCGCCAAACGACAAATGTTTTTCCTTGTATTGGGCTTAGGGGCAGGGGTGGCTTTATATCAGTTGCCATTGGCGGTGTGGGAAAAGTACGGTCCACACATGATCATTATGTCTTTGTTCTTCCTGATGCTAGTGTTGATTCCTGGTATTGGTAAGGAAGTTAATGGTAGTCGTCGTTGGATTGATCTGGGTTTGTTTACGGTGCAGGTGTCTGAAACCGTTAAGCTATTTATTATTGTTTACTTGGCCGGGTATCTGGTGCGGCGTGGCGAATTAGTACAAACCACCTTTGGTGGCTTTGCTCGCCCCTTGGGCTTAATTTGCGCAGCCAGTGTGCTGTTGTTGCTGGAGCCTGATTTTGGTGCTGCGGTCGTTATTGTTAGTACTGCACTAATCATGCTTTACGTGGCTGGAGTGCGGTTTGCGCAATTTGCCGCGCTTCTTGGTGTCCTCAGCGTGTTGGCAACTTTGCTGATCGTTGTATCACCTTACCGCATGCGTCGTTTTGCTAGTTTTCTTGATCCGTTTTCAGATCCATTCAACAGTGGTTTTCAGTTAACACAATCGTTAATCGCAATTGGCTCGGGCAGCATCAGTGGTGTTGGCTTGGGTAGTAGCGTACAAAAACTTTTCTACTTGCCAGAAGCACACACTGATTTTCTGTTCGCCGTGCTGTGCGAGGAGCTAGGCTTGATTGGCGCACTGGTTCTGATCTGCGCGTACTCTTATATCGTTTGGCGCAGTTTTCGTCTTGCTCGCATCGCAGATGAGCAAGGTAATCGCTTTGCTGGTTTTATCGCTTTGGGTATTGGCGGTTGGATTGGCTTGCAAGCGTTTATCAATATTGGTGTGAACATGGGCATGCTACCAACTAAGGGTATAACGCTTCCGTTCATGAGTTACGGCGGTAGTAGTGCGTTGGTGTTTGCAGCAAGTTTTGCCTTATTGCTACGCGTCGAAACTGAAACACGAGCATTTGCTATCCAACGGCTTAAACCGCGGCGAGGTTCTAAATGAACCCGCATAAGCCGATTGTGATTGCTGCCGGTGGTACGGGCGGACATATATTTCCTGCGTTAGCGGTTGCTAACGAGTTGCGTGATCGCGCCGTACCAGTGGTGTGGGTGGGTACGCGTAGCGGAATGGAATCACGCCTAGTGCCTGAAGCTAAGTTTGATATCCGTTGGATCAGCATCGAAGGTATTCGCGGTAAAGGCGTGCTCGGCTTACTACTGAGCCCTTTTAAAATAGTCAAAGCTAGCGCTCAAAGTATTAGCATCATTAATGGCATTAAGCCGGGCGCTGTATTGGGTATGGGTGGTTTTGTATCCGGGCCAGTTGGCTTAGCGGCTTTGCTTATGCGTAAGCCATTGGTGCTACATGAACAAAATGCCATTGCTGGCACGACAAATCGGATGCTTAGCCGTTTTGCTACTCGCGTTTTTGCAGCAATGCCAGGTGCTTTTTCGAGCAAGCGCGCCACCGTAGTGGGTAACCCGGTACGTAAGAGCGTTGAAGTTGTCGATCAACATAGCGTTGCAGGTGCTGACGCACCATTAAAAGTGTTAGTGGTGGGTGGCAGTCGCGGTGCAAGAATATTAAACGAGACAGTGCCGGCAGCAATGGCATTGCTCGATAGCGGTGTTGCAACGGTTTGGCATCAAACGGGCGCAGCCGAACAGGCAGATGTGGAGCAGCGTTACTCAAACAATTCACTGGAGGCGCGCGTTGATGCTTTTGTCGAAGATATGGCCGAAGCTTATCGTTGGGCTGATTTAGTGATTTGCCGCGCGGGAGCAATGACAGTCACTGAAATCAGTGCAGTAGGTATTGCGAGCGTGTTAGTGCCGTACCCACATGCCATTGATGATCACCAAACGTACAACGCTCGTTATTTGTCAGATGCGTCAGCTGCGATTTTGCTACCGCAGCCCGAACTCAGTGCGCTATCGCTCAGTGAGCAAATTCGCAAGCTTAGCGATGATCGCGCAGTGATTGATTCGATGGCAGCAGCGGCGGGTCGTCTGTATAAGCCGCAGGCAACACAACACGTGGCAGACGCACTACAGGCGGTATCGAGCTAATGGTCGTGTCAATCTCTCCAGCAGTAAAAAGCCAAATGCGCCGCATCAAAGGCATGCACTTTATCGGTATCGGTGGTGTTGGCATGGGTGGCATTGCAGAAGTCATGCATCATCTTGGTTTTAAAGTTAGTGGCTCTGATTTGGGTAGCAACGCTTTAACTGAGCGGCTTGCAAGCTTAGGCGTGACTGTGATGAAAGGTCATGCAGCTGAGCATGTTGAGTCTGCCGATGTCGTCGTGATTTCAACAGCAGTACCGGAGACCAACCCTGAATTAGTACGTGCACGCGAGCTACACATACCCATTGTGCGTCGTGCTGAGATGTTGGCTGAACTCATGCGCTTTCAGCAAGGTATTGCTGTTGCGGGTACGCACGGTAAAACAACAACTACCAGCTTGGTTGCAAGTATTTTAACCGAAGGTGATCTCGATCCAACTTATGTCATTGGTGGTCAGCTAAATAGTTCCTCTCGTAATGCGTATTTGGGCCAATCTGAATGGTTGGTTGCCGAAGCAGACGAAAGTGACGCGTCGTTTTTATATCTAAACCCAGTTATGGCAGTTGTGACCAACATCGATGCTGATCATTTGTCTACATACGACGGTGATTTCGAACGCCTAAAGCAAACGTTTGTTGATTTTTTAATGCACTTGCCTTTTTACGGCCTAGCGATTGTTTGTATTGATGATGACAACATTCGTGAAGTACTACCTAAGGTGGCGCGCCCAGTTCGCACCTACGGTTTTTCTGACGATGCTGATGTGCGAGCAGTCAATGTGACCCAAAACGGTCTGCAAATGCATTTTTCAGTAGCCTGCGTAGATGGTTTGAAGATTGATGATGTCGTGCTGAACATGCCAGGCGAACACAATGTGTTAAATGCATTGGCAGGTATTGCAGTGGCGATAGAGCTAGGTGTATCTGCAGATGCCATAAAAGCTGCGCTGCTTAAATTTGCAGGGATCGGAAGGCGTGCGCAAGCGCAAGGTGAGCTTAAGCTAGCCGAGGGTGTTGCTAACTTGTTTGATGATTACGGACACCATCCAACAGAAGTCACTGCAACGCTTAAGGCGATCAGCTCAGCTTGGCCCGAAAAACGATTGGTGGTTGTATTTCAGCCGCATCGTTACACCCGTACTCGTGATTTATTCGAAGACTTTGCAGAATCGCTATCGACACCTGATGTATTGGTATTAACTGAAGTGTATAGCGCAGGTGAAGAAAAGATTATTGGTGCTGATGGTAGATCGCTAGCGCGGGCAATACGTAATCGCGGGCATGTTGATCCCATCTTTGTAGAGAATATTGCCGCTGTGCCTGAAGCGCTCGAATCAATACTGCAAGACGGTGATGTGGTATTAACGCTAGGCGCAGGTAATGTGGGCGGCTTAGCCAAAACTTTACCGCAACATTTTGATGGTGAGGTGTCAGATGGCTGATTCACTTACTCCACATTTAACTCCTGCACCGGAAGTTTTTGGCAAGGTTGCCGTCGTGATGGGTGGTTGGTCTGCCGAGCGTGAAGTATCGCTAATGAGCGGTAAAGAAGTTTGCGCCGCGTTGCAGTCAGCAGGCGTTGATGTTACGCCGATTGATGCAGATCAAAACATAGCCAGTGTGTTGGCAGATGGTGGATACAGTCGATCATTTTTAATTTTGCATGGCCGAGGTGGTGAAGACGGCTGTATTCAAGGTGCTTTAGATTTAATCAATATGCCATACACCGGTAGTGGCGTTCTAGGTTCAGCGTTAGCGATGGATAAGATGCGCAGCAAAATTGTTTGTACTGCTCAAGGCATCCCAACACCGGATGCGTTTATGGCCTCAACGATTGAAGAGGCTAATGTCGCCGCACGTAATGTTGGTTTTCCGGTAGTGATAAAGCCAACCCTGGAAGGTTCTAGTATTGGCGTGTCAATGGTGGACTCTGCTGAAGAGATCGCTGAGGCGTTTAATGTAGCCGCACAGCATGGGCCAGTGATGGTTGAAAAACGAATGATTGGGCGTGAAATTACAGCGGCGATCATGAATGGGCAGTGCTTGCCTCTGGTAAGCATGAAAGCGCATGGCGGGTTTTATGACTACGATGCCAAGTACCTTGCAGACGACACTCACTACGAATGCCCAGTTGAACTGCCTGAGTCGCTCACTGCTGAAATTCAACAGTATGCATTGTCGGCTTTTGAGGCCTTAGGTTGTGAAGGTTGGGGTCGTGTAGATTTCATGCTTGATGAACAGCAACGCCCTCATTTTATTGAGTGCAACACTGCGCCGGGCATGACTAGCCATAGTTTGGTTCCAATGGCAGCAGCTGCAGCCAATATAGATTTTGCAAGCTTGTGTGTGCAAATTCTGGCGCAAACGCTTAATCAACAGGAGCTCGCAGCATGAGCGCGGTGTTGATGGACAATACAGTTTCGCCTATTGCCAATAAAAGTATTGGTAGTCGAATTCGTTGGGTGGTGAGTTTGGCAGGTATCGCCTTATTAGTTGTAGCGTCGCTTGCCATAAATAATGTGGCAAAAGATGCGGTGCGGTTTCCGGTGAGTAACGTCGATGTATTGGGCACCCTGGATTACGCTGATCGAGATACTTTGCAACAACTGATTGAAGCCCATACACGAGATGGTTTTTATGCTCTTGATATTGAAGGCATTCGGCATGCGCTAGAAGCCACGCCATGGGTGTCTGCTGTACATGTTCGCCGTGTTTGGCCCGCACGATTATCAGTTGATGTGGAAGAGCACGAACCAACAGCGCGCTGGAACAAAGACGCCTTACTGAGTAAAAGTCTGGAACTCTTTTATCCACCGCAATTGGATCCAAATAACTCCGATGCATCGCAATGGCAATCTCATTTTGATGGCTTGCCGCAACTAACGGGTGCTAATGGTCGACATGAAGCAGTGCTAGATGCGTTTAGGTATTACCAGCAAATGTTATCCCAATTTGGGGTGAGGCTCGATGCGCTGGAAGAAGACGAGCGATTGTCGCAATCGATGTACTTATCCAATGACGTCATCGTTCATTTGGGATACGAGCATCGTGAAGTACGTTTGCAACGATTCATTGATGTGTACGAAAGGTTGGTAACGCCACTTGAAGGTCGCGCCGCGAATTTTGATATGCGTTACAGCAACGGTTTTGCTCTGAGAGGCGGCAGCTAATGGCCACAAAAACTGATAACCAAATGGTTGTGGGTCTGGACATCGGGACATCCAAGATCGTTGCGATCGTTGCCGAGGTTGAGGAGAATGGAAGCGTTAACCTAATCGGTATCGGTTCGCATCCATCAGTGGGTTTGAAAAAGGGCGTGGTTATCAACATCGATCAAACAGTCGATGCCATACAGCACGCGGTTCATGAAGCTGAGCAAATGGCTGGTGTGGAAATAAAATCTGTGTTTGCAGGCATCGCAGGCAGTCACATAAAAAGCCTCAACTCACACGGAATTGTCGCCATTAGGCAAAACGAAGTTGAAGCTGATGATGTTGAACGTGTTATCGATGCTGCCAAAGCCGTAGCGATCCCAGCAGATCAACGCATCCTGCACGTATTGCCGCAGGAATTCATTATTGATAACCAAGATGGCATTCGTCAGCCCATTGGTATGTCCGGTGTGCGCCTCGAGGCGAAGGTTCATCTGGTAACTGGGTCTATCAGTGCTGCGCAAAACATTGCTAAGTGCATACGGCGTTGCGGGTTAGAAGTTGAAGACATCATCCTTGAACAACTGGCATCAAGTCATTCGGTTTTAACACCAGATGAAAAAGACTTAGGGGTGGTTTTGGTAGATATGGGTGGTGGTACCACTGATGTAGCGATTTTTAATGATGGCGCCATACGGCATACGGCAGTAATTGCAATCGCAGGCGACCAAGTCACCAATGACATAGCAGTCGCCTTTCGTACACCAACGCAGTTTGCCGAAGAGATCAAAGTTAAATATGCGTGCGCGCTACGCCAGCTCGCTAGCCCCGATGAAATGATCGAGGTACCGGGTGTTGGAGATAGGCAGGCACGTCGCCTTGAACGACAAACCTTGGCTGAAGTAGTAGAGCCACGTTATGAAGAATTATTAGGACTGGTGCATAGCGAGTTACGCCGCAGCGGTTTTGAAGAGGCATGCGCTGCCGGTATTGTTTTGACCGGTGGCACATCAAAGATGGAAGGAGTAGTGGAATTGGCAGAGGAAATTTTCCATATGCCGGTGAGGTTAGGAGTGCCACAACATGTAAACGGTTTAGCAGAAGTTGTGCGGAACCCAATACATGCAACTGGAGTTGGCTTGCTGCTATTTGGCATTCAAAGCCGGCAAAATCCGCGTGGTCGTTCAATTGATACTCGCTCAGAGAAAGGCGTGATTAAAAGAATGGCTGAATGGTTTCAACGAAATTTTTAATTTGGGGGCTGTAAGGCGATTTTGCCGAAGCAGTTTGATTAGAAAGATTTATAAACATTTATTTATAAACAGTGACTAACGGGAACGAGACTATGTTTGAACTAGTAGATTCAATTAACGACGCACCAGTAATTAAATTAATCGGTGTTGGTGGCGGCGGCAGCAATGCTGTCCAGCATATGGTTGCATCAGGAATCGACGGCGTCGATTTCATTTGCGCCAATACAGATGCACAAGCGCTTAAATCCATGGGAGCACAGACAGTGCTGCACATTGGTCAAAGCATCACTAAAGGTTTGGGCGCAGGCGCAAATCCAGAGATCGGTCGTCAGGCCGCAATGGAAGATCGTGACCGTATCCAAGATCTTATCGAAGGTACTGACATGCTATTCATCACTGCAGGTATGGGTGGTGGCACAGGTACTGGTGCGATTCCAGTAGTAGCGCAAATTGCCCGTGAAATGGGTGTGCTAACAGTTGCAGTTGTAACTAAGCCATTTCCTTTCGAAGGTGCTAAGCGTATGCAGATCGCGCATCAAGGTATTGAAGAGCTGCGTACTCACGTTGACTCACTCATTACTATTCCTAATGAAAAGCTATTGTCTGTGTTAGGCAAGAACATCAGCCTGCTTGATGCTTTCCGTGCGGCTAACGATGTATTGCGTGGTGCGGTTCAAGGTATTGCTGAATTGATCACTAACCCTGGCCTAATCAACGTGGATTTCGCAGACGTACGTACTGTGATGTCTGAAATGGGCTTAGCGATGATGGGTTCGGGTATCGGTCGTGGTGATGAGCGTGCTACTGAAGCTGCTGAAATGGCCATTTCTAGCCCACTTCTAGAGGATATTGATCTAGCCGGTGCTCGTGGCATCTTGGTTAATATCACGGCTGGCTTGGATATGGCTATCGGTGAATTTGAAGAGGTTGGCAATGTGGTTCGCCAATTTGCAGCGGATGACGCAACGGTTGTTGTCGGTACGGCCATCGATGAGACGCTCGAAGGTGAGCTACGTGTAACAGTTGTGGCGACTGGTCTTGGCCAGCAGCAGCAGCAGGGTCAATTGCGAGCTATTCATCAGCAGCAAAGTGGTCAACAATCAGCCAGCAAGCGTGTAGTGGGTGGCGGAATGAGTGGTGGTTTGCCTACTGGTGGAGCTTCTCGCTCGCCATATGAGAACTATGACAAGGAAAAGCCAACAGTTATTCGTAAAACTGCGCGCGGAGCGGTTCCAAGCCAAGCTCCAGCGTCTAGCGGACACGATGTTGAATATCTGGATATCCCTGCTTTCTTGCGCCGTCAGGCAGATTAAGCAAAAAAGAGATTACCAGTGCTTAAGGTAGGTGGAGACCATGGATGTGATCCTATAACATGCTTCGGTTAGCTGGACACTCATGCCTGTGTCCAGCGAGTCCAGAGCGTGTAATTTTTTAACTCTGCGGTTAGTCGTTTCAGCTGCTATATATAAGCGTGCTTACGTAAAATAATCGTGGTCAGGATCAAATAAGTGATAAGACAAAGAACTCTGAAAAATACCATCCGGGCAACCGGCGTTGGGCTTCACACCGGAAAGAAGGTGTATTTAACCCTAAGCCCTGCACCCATCGATACGGGTGTGGTTTTTAGACGAGTCGACAGTACTCCACCCGTTGTTATTCCGGGCCACCCGTTGAATGTGCAAGACACCGAACTTGCTACGTCACTGGGTAAGGAC
>CALJAA010000029.1 GCA_938028465.1 uncultured Granulosicoccaceae bacterium
AGTAAGCACACGCTCTATATCTCTACGCCGCTCCGGTTATCCCCGAAACTGCATAGTGTCATCGCCGCGTTTCTGCCATCCCCGCGATTTCTTTGTCACCCCTACGGTTTCTCTGTCATCCCCGCGTAGGCGGGGATGACAGTAATCGCGGGAATGACAATATCAGAAATGGCAATTTCAGAGATGACAAGCCTAGAAAAACTAAGCCGCAGCTGCGTCAATCATCTTTTTCAGCTCACCCGATTCAGCTAGCTCGCAAGTAATATCACAACCGCCTACAAGCTCGCCCTTAATAAACAATTGCGGGAACGTTGGCCAATCAGAAAACTTAGGTAGGCTTTCGTGTACACCAACATCAGCAATGATGTTGACGTACGCAAACTCTTTATTACATGCCTTCAGTACTTCAACCGTACGCGCAGAAAATCCGCACATTGGCATCTGTGGCGTACCCTTCATATACAAAATGACTGGGTTTTCTTGAGTTTGTTGCTTGATGCGTTCCATTGCATCTTCTGGTTGTGCTTGGGACATGGTTAACTCCTGGTTATTGACGCTTATTAGGCAATCGCTGCGCTAAAACGTTCCGATGCTTTTGCCCAATCAACCACTTCAAGGTAACCCTTAATGTAGTCAGGGCGCTTGTTTTGATACTTGAGGTAATAAGCATGCTCCCAAACATCCAATGCAACGATAGGCGTGCCTTGCATGTCAGCAACTGGCATTAATGGGTTGTCTTGATTTGGAGTAGATGTCACCGCTAGCTTGCCATCTTTAACGATCAACCAAGCGAAGCCTGAACCAAAGCGTGTCATGCCTGCCTGCGTTAGTTGCTCTTTCAATTTATCCATTGAACCGAACTCGCTATCAATAGCTGAAGCTAACGCGCTGCTGGCTGAGCTGCCACCGTTGCACATAGAGTTCCAATATAGGATGTGGTTATAGTAACCACCGCCATTGTTGCGAATTGCAGGAGCAGTCGATGCATCAATACCAGCCATAACTTCTTCAAGCGATTGATCAGCCAATGGCGAATCAGCAATAGCACCTGTGAAGTTCGTGAAATAGGCACGGTGATGACGGTCGTAATGGATTTCCATTGTTTGCGCATCGAGGTTTGGCTCAAGTGCTGAGAAATCATAGGGTAGATCTGGGAATTCAAAAGCCATGTTGGGTCCTTTGGTTGTTGGTTCGAGCTGCTTGGCAGCCAGTGGAATATAGGGTCTTCTGGCTATAATAATACGCCGGTTTGGCATTTGACTGTTGGCCTGCATCTCAGCATGTAATAGTATCGATCAATCTTCCCTAATTTCGGAGCTAAATACCATGGAATCCTTAATGTCTGCCTACGGCAGGCTACCTGTATCTATGGTCCGTGGAGAAGGAGCAAAATTGTGGGATGAGAACGGGAAATCCTATTTGGACGCCCTTTCAGGTATCTCAGTGACCGCTCTTGGGCATGCCAACCCTGCGCTCACGGCAGCACTAACCGAGCAAGCGCAGCGGCTCGTCCATACTTCCAACCTATACAACATTCCTGAGCAACAAGAGCTGGGTGACGCCCTGTGCCGCATTGCCGCCATGGACAAAGCCTTTTTCTGTAACTCAGGTGCTGAGGCCAACGAAGCTGCGATCAAAATCGCCCGTTTGCACGGCCATCACAAGAATATCGAGACACCCACCATAGTGGTTAGCACCACGGCATTTCATGGCCGAACCCTGGGCACAATCGCCGCTACGGGCAACGAGAAGATTCAAAAAGGCTTCGGCCCCACGATGCCGGGCTTTGTCGATGTGCCATTCAATGACGCAGACGCTATTGAACAACTAGCTCAATCACGCAACGATATTGTGGCGGTGTTGCTAGAACCCGTGCAGGGTGAAGGTGGTATCAACGTATCCGAAGATGGCTATCTTGCCGCAGTGCGCAAAATTTGTGATGAGCACGGCTGGCTATTAATGTTTGATGAAATCCAATGCGGCATGGGCCGAAGTGGTAACTGGTTTGAACATCAAAACCACGGCGTACAGCCCGATGTTATGAGTGTTGCTAAAGCACTAGGCAATGGCATACCCGTTGGTGCTTGCTTAGCTCGCGGCCCGGCATCTGAACTAATCCAACCCGGCAGTCACGGTACCACCTTTGGCGGCAATCCTTTCGCGTGTAGGGCAGGTTTAACCGTGATTAAGGAAATTGAATCCAACAATCTGTTAAGCCGCGTGACCGAACTAAGCACACGCATCAATGAAGGCTTGCAGGCGCGTTTACACAATCGCCCTGGTATTGTTGAGATACGCGGCAAAGGGCTGATGATCGGTATCGAGCTGGAGAATCCATGTACGGCGCTGGTAGGAAAAGCACTTGATGCAGGCCTATTAATCAACGTAACTGCCGACAAGGTGGTGCGCATATTGCCACCTTATATTTTAACTAACGAACAAACCGATGAATTAGTGGACACCTTAAGCAGCTTAATCATCGAACATATTGAAACTACCCAGTAGTTGATCAAAAAAACACTATGAGACATTTTTTAAGCGAACGCGATTTAACCGCGGACGAATTTCGTATCATCGTTAACCGTGGTAGTGAATTTCGCCGTATGTGGGAAGCCAACGAGCCTCACGCCTTATTCCCTAATAGTACTTTGGCAATGATTTTTGATAAGTCATCCACGCGTACTCGCTTATCGTTTGAAGCAGGCATAACGCAGCTTGGCGGCAAGGCCATCAATCTTTCACGCACTGAAACCCAAATGGGGCGCGGCGAATCACTTGAGGATACTGCTCGAGTGCTGTCGCAAATGGTTGATCTGGTGTTGATGCGTACTTTTTCACACGAATCCATTGAGCAATTCGCCAGTGTTTGCACAGTGCCGGTCATGAACGGCCTAACCGACTTATTACACCCCTGCCAAATGCTGGCCGACATGCAAGCGTATTTTGACCACAGAGGTGACATCAAAGGCAAAACCGTAGCGTGGATTGGTGATGGCAATAATGTGTGCAACTCTTACATCAATATTGCCGACCTACTGGATTTCAATTTACGCATAGCCTGCCCGGTAGATTTTCAACCTGACAGCAATGTCGTGGAGCGCGGCAAGAGCAACACCGTAGTTATGCAAGATGCTGCAGCGGCTTGCGAAGGTGCAGACTTAGTCGTAACCGATGTATGGAGCAGCATGGGCCAGGAAGCAGAACAGGCGGAACGCAAACGCGCATTTGCCGATTATTGCGTTACTAGCGAACTCATGGCCTTGGCCGCCGAAGATGCCTTATTCATGCATTGCTTGCCTGCCCATCGCGGCGAAGAAGTCAGCGCTGAGGTAATCGATGGCCCTCAAAGCGTTGTGTGGGAAGAGGCCGGCAACCGCATGCATGCACAGAAAGCCCTGATGGAATTTCTGCTCAACAACCGTTAAGGTTTTGCGTTACCTGAGTAGCGGTGAGACCCCAAGCCCTTAGCCGCTCATAGCTCCATTTAACAAGCTCTTAGGGCATTTTGGCCCACTGTTTGCTTCACCGATACTGTCAGTCAATATTCGAAAGAGTCGACAATGGTGTCAGAGCAAATCAGTGGGTGGAGAACACTGTCTAAACGCAACGCGTTTTTAATTCACTTAGCCTTAAGCTTACTAGTATTCATGACCTTAGTAGCGGTTATGGTGACCTTATGGTTTCCTGGCGAGCTGTTCTTTTTGGACGGTGGTTGGGAAGGCCTCAAGCTGGTTGCTCTAGTTGATCTCGTTCTCGGCCCTGCCCTAACCTTAGCCTTATACAAACCTGGCAAGAAAGATTTGCTTATGGACATGTCATGTATCGTAGCGCTTCAAGTTGCCGCATTGGCTTACGGCTTTTACACCACATATGATCAGCGCACAGTTGCGGTTGTCTATGCCGAGAATCGGTTCAACACCCTGTCCAATGACGCATTGATCGTTGCCAATAAAAATTTGGCGGAACGAAAGTTCAAAACTCAATCAGTAACTGAGCTCGATAGGAAAAAACCTGCAACGTTGATAATACCTGGAAATGATACGGCTCAACAACTTGAAGACTTACTCAATGGTTTTCCTCTGACACACGAGCGAAGCGATAAATTTGTCGTTGCAAAAGATAATTCTGATCATCTTCGCAGCTATGCAGTAACAGACGTTGTTTTAAAAATTGAGGATCCAAAGGGCCTTGTTAAAAAAGCACTGGCTAAACAAAGCGAAGAAGCAGACATAGGTGTTCATCGCTTTATTGCACGCTACGGAAGTGGCTTCGCTCTTTTTGATCACAACAGCGGCAAGATAGTGGACTACATCAAAATCGACGCAGAAGCTACCAGCACAAAAACAGACGTAGCAGAATCAGGCGAGTAAGGGCCACTGTTTGTCTTTGTCGGACAATTGTATTTCAGTCAGTATTGGCCAAGAGATAGCGAGTTTTGGGTCATCCCAACGCAAACCCGCTTCTGACTTCGGCGCGTAGGCAGTACTGACTAAGTAATTTATACTTGAGCCAGCTTCCAGCACTTGATAGCCGTGAGCAAACCCTTCGGGTACATACATTTGCTTATTGTCCGATGCCTCAAGTGTTTCACCAAACCATTGGTACCGCGTTGGCGAGCCTTCGCGAACATCTACAATCACATCAAATATACGGCCCTGAATGCAGTTGATCAATTTAACTTCAGCATGGGGTGCGGTTTGATAATGCATGCCTCTAACTATGCCAGCGCTAACGTTACTAGCCACATTGCCTTGCTGCCAAGCCGTATTTAAGCCCGCTTGGGAAAATTCATCAACGCAAAATGTGCGGCCGAACGCACCACGTTCATCACTATGGGGTTCAGTCAAAACAAGATAGGCACCAGCAAGTGGTGTTTCTTCAAACTGCATTAGGTGTTACCAGATCTTCCACGGCGCTTCGCCGCTGTTCCAGTATTCTTCTAACACTTGTTTATCACGCAGCGTATCCATCGCGTACCAAAACCCACGATGTTTAAAAGCAGAGAGCTGACCTTCATCAGCTAGTTTCTCTAGCGGAGACTGCTCCCAAAATAGTTGATCATCAGTAACGTAATCAACCGCACCAGGTTCAAGTACAAAAAAACCACCGTTGATCCATGCACCATCACCTTTTGGCTTTTCGCGAAAGCTCGCAATACGCGAATCAACATCGGACAACCTAAATGCACCGTAACGCCCTGGTGGTTGCACCGCAGTTAGTGTTGCTAACGTGGCCTGCTGCTTATGAAACGCAAGCGCCGCAGTAACATCAATGTTGGCTACACCATCACCATAAGTAAAGAAAAACGAATCGTTTTCAAGGTAAGGCTTCACTCGCCTAAGGCGCCCTCCCGTGCCGGTTGAATCACCGGTATCAATTAAGGTTACCCGCCAATCTTCGGTATTTGTATGATGAACATCAATTTCGTTTTTGCGTAAATCGATAGTGACGTCGGCAGTGCGTATTAAGTAATTGGCGAAATATTCTTTGATCACTTCCCCGCGATAGCCACAGCAGACAATAAAATCACGCACGCCATGAGCTGCGTAGATTTTCATGATGTGCCAAAGGATTGGGCGACCACCTATTTCAACCATTGGCTTTGGTCGAATCGAGGTTTCTTCTGCTATACGTGTACCAAGGCCACCGGCCAATATTACCGCTTGCATGTTACTGACCGCCCCTTTCCGCATCTCGTATGGCGGATGGTGGTGTGTACTTAAGCGAGATCAAAAAGGCATTGCTCTCACCCGAATTAAAATCAGCGCGACTCTTTTGACGTCGGTAGCGATATGAGGCAGCCACTGTCCAAGCTCGTGAATACTGCCATATAATTTTGGGTTCAAAGCTGATGAAGCGACGCGCAAATTTGTCAGCGCCGCTTGCATTGATAGTGTCGGGCTCATAGGCACGAGCGCGTAGAGCAAAATCCATTCGCGGGCTTATTTCTCGCACCATATCGCCGACCAAGTCCAAGGATTCAACCTGAGCACCAATATCACTAGGCAAGACATCTACCCCAAACCGTGCAGAATATCGAGTTAGACCAGTCGTTTTGGTTAACGTCATGCCTCCGAGCCAACCGTTTTCAGATGCCGTTTCATTCGCTAAAGCCAAGGCAAGCGCTTCTTCGACCCCCTCTTTAATGATGTCGGTGTCGCGAATGAGATCAGTATCATCTTTTTTGTTGGTATAAGCCCCGACACTAAATCCTATTTTCAACGTGGGCGAAAGCGAACGCTCAAATCCTAAATTTATCGTTGTAGTTGTGGACTGGCTCGTCCGCTTTGGCCTTCGAAGGATTCGCCTTTGGTTCGGATCAGGGATCGCAAGCGAATCACCATTTTGTGGTTGTAATTCGATTATGTTTGAGTCGAGCTCTACCTGAGCTTTATAGTCTTTGTAACTCACCGAAGCGGTTAGATCCACTAACGGCGACCAACTATGCCGGAAGCCAACCGTCAAAGCAGACTCTTTAAAGTCATCCAGCTCATCTTCAGTGAAGAATACTTGCGTTTCGTCACTCAAGAAACTTTCTATTCGTTCAGGGGTGTCAAATAGCGAATTCAGTGACTCCTCAACCGATGGAAGCTCATGCTCAACAGAGGTGTATGACAAACTTGTGTCGACGGTGGTTCGTCGACTCAGCTTGTATTGCCAATTTGGTGTTATGACCAATCGTTGCCTCGCGACATTTTGGTCTTGACTCACACTCGCACCTGTATCTGCTGCCGTTACAGATAAATCCGTTATGTCAGCGGAAATATCGCGGCTAGGGGTATCTTGTTTGAAATTGATACCAATACCGTAAACAGTGCGCTCACTATTGATTTTAGTATCTAGAAATAATATTTGATTGGACGACAACTCACTGGATTCGTTTTCGCTTTGCTGGAGCAGACCATCAACTCTGATCAAGCCCTTGAACGCTGTATTTTGGGACTCGCGGCTTAAGCCTAACGAACCGACCAAACGCGTTGCATTAACTGGGTCAGGGTTGTCAGTACTGATGGTGTAGTTATCATCAACTCGCTGGTCAAGCGCAGCGGACGGTTCGATCACCCAGACATCAGCCGACGTAAGCGTTGGAGCCAACAACGCGCCACACAACATCCAAGCTGCTAGGTTTCGGTTGATCAACATGTTGTGCATCCGCTTTTAAGGTACTACGACTACATCACCACTTTGCAAAATTATATTTTGCTTGAGATTTTTGCCGCGCTTGATATCGCGGAAATCAAACCGGTAGGTTACTTCACGGCCATCCTTACGACGAAGGATTCGCATGTTGCGCTCGGACGCATACGGCGTAGTGCCGCCAGCTAGCGTCAGTGCTTGAACAACATCAACGTAACGGCCCAATGTAAATTGGCCAGGTTTATTCACCTCGCCCAATATAAAAATGGTGTAACCAGAAATTTTATCGACCGCTACTGTGACTTCAGCATCAGGAACATACCGGGCTAAGCGTGAGCGGATTTCGTCTTGTACTTCTAGGGGTGTGCGGCCAGATACTTGAATATCGCCAACAAGTGGAAACGAGACACCACCGTCCGGACGAACCAGCACTTTACGATCAAGATCGTCTTCTTTCCAAACAGAAATATGCAGAACATCTTCTGGACCAATGCGGTACTCCAACCCAGCTACTTGCTGGGCCGTGGCATTGGCTGAAAATTGCATCAACATCAGCGCAACCAGCAAAGGGCGCAAACTGAGGGAAATCAAGGATCTAAGCGACATGAATTTGGCTCCTGGTGCAGGAGCGCACAAAAGCGGCCCTGCGGTTATTCAGATGCCAAAGTATAGCGGAACCAGGCCAGTTCGGCCGAGTCGCTATTCAGCAGTGCCTACTGCCGTGGTTATAACTTCGTCATGATGCGGTAGTTGGTCATACATTGTGCGGAACATGTCCACCTGATCAATCTCTTCCGAGCTGGTGAAGAGATCTGAAACGTCACCAAATGACAAGGGCTGATACCGCAGCTCAACCAAGACATTAAATGGTGCTTCACCTGTCGTGGCGATCTGATAAGTCACATTATCCACACCCTGGTTGAAGTCGTTATCGCCTAAGGCGCCGCCCACCACCGCTATATCGCTCGGCACATTAGCCTTGTCAAAGCCCAATGGCGTCAGACGATTGTCTTTCAAGTATTGTGAAGCCAGCAAAAGAGAATTGGTCTTTTTGCCGTTGTGGTCGCCGGTGATGGCTTGATATACCTGCACTTGTGTCGCTGAAGTAATGACATCGTGGTGCGGCTCGAATTGGCTTGGGCCAACATCTTCAGCAACGCCGTCAATACTGCCATCAGAATTCATGCGGCCGTTTTCATAAACTAGCTTACCGCTGGCATCTGTCACTAATACATGCAGGTAAACACGGCGAGCGTGGTAGCCACTAGGTAGCTTGTGCCCAGTCAGATTGGTGATTTGAACATCCATGTTGATCTTCTCACCATCATAGGCAAGATTTTGTAATTCGACCTCGGCAGAGGTACGAATAAAATCTCGGTTACGAACTATCGACTCATCAAAATCGATATCGCTACTGATACCAAGCTCTTCAGCAAAATCTCTCATCATGCTTTGCATAACGGTATTAGCGCCAAGCATCGTGTGCTCAGAAAAATTATCACGCTTCCTTGTGCTACCCGCATTTGCCAACTGTACTGATTGATCAAGCTTTGGCATATGGCAACTCTGGCATGACGCAGGAGCGCTACCAGCGTCGTCATAGATGCTGTTTTCCCATTCGGTGTACATCATCTGCTCGGCAAAATGCGATTGATTTGGCAATGGATTGCCGTTTTTATCAACAGGGTTGGTTTTGAGGTTATGGCAACTGCCGCATGATTCGGACGAACTAATGTGCGCGCCGAAGGTGGCAGAAAATTTCGCCTGCTGAAGCATATAACCGCCTTCTGGGTCAGAGTACTGCCCATATGCGGGTCGTTGCGTCGGATCAGCAAAAGTTTCTACCGTCCAACCACCTGACATGCCCGCATCCGTACCTAGATTGCCATCATCAGCAATTTGATGACACATCGAGCAACTCACGCCATCCATTGCATGGTTAAACAATTCATTACCCGCATCCATCGAATAGAAGCCCTGAACAAAGTCACCGTCTTTTTCAGAACCCGAATCAAATAGTTGAAAATCGAGGCCTTCTTTCTTGGCTAGATCATTAGCCATGGGTGCATGACAACGAGTACAAGTATCGTTAATTTCATCTTCAAGATTAGGAAAACGCTTTAGCTCATTCGCAACAACTGCGTGCCAGTAAGGATCACGCGTGGAGTTGGCCATCATGCTAGATTCCCAAGCAGTACCGATCGACACGTCGCGTATGCCTGAGTCATCCTGAACAGCCATAACTGGCTCGCCAGTATCGGCATTGCTATGACATGAAGCACACAAACCACTGCCCGAATAGTGCTGACCTTCAAACGTACTATCAGAGTGCGCGATGTCAGGAGTTGTGCCCCTACCCACTGTTCCAAGCTCAACAAACGTCGCATTAAACGAATCACCACCGTCTGAACAAGCTTGCAGCGTTAGTAGCCCAATCAACATCAATGTCGCACGCAGGCACACACGGCCACTGTGACCAGCAGTCGCGTTAAGCTCCAAGGCGTTGAGTTTTTGTTCCGTGTTATGCATCAAGGCATTACCAATTAGTGCTACGTTCGATGAGGGAGTGACTTCAAAGACCACCGCTAATTAAGCTATCGACGAGTACGGCTTGGTGTTTAACGAACGCGCGAATCAGTAATCACTGGGTTCGTAAATCGTGACCTTGTTCCCAATATTGTCAGCTACCCAAATCGTACCTGGGAAAATTTCACTGGAGTCCTGAGCGGTTACATCAAGCGGAGTGGACCCCACATTAGTGAATAACTTCACCTTGGAGGTCACCGCGGTACCGTTGCCGTTGAGCGTAATGCGGTAGATCGAGTTATTAAATGCAGCTACTAGCAAATCACCCTGCATTCCACCTAAAAAGTTACCTGCGGTGTATTCGGTTAAGCCGTTAGATGACGAACCAATCGTGGTGAGCGCACCATCACCAGCCAATGGCGCCAGGTAATCGCAATTACTCGGGATCGCATTCCCTTCTATGGGTGTTTGTTGATCGGCGTTGAATGTGTTGCTTTTATTACCACGGGTTGGGTTTGGATGGCCACCGTAGGCACCCTTAGTAACGAGATGAAGATTATCAAAGTAAATTGCACCGCCATCATCTGAATCATTGGTGCAGTTGCCTTGCGGCAAACCACCCCAACCGGGGTTAGGACCATTATCAAATGTATAAACCTTACCTGCTTCCGTCACAACAATATCGTAGTGATTACGATATCCAGTAGCAAACAAACTAACTGGCCCATTGTTTACAAGCTTCGCTTGGTTCTTACCATTGTTGCCACCGAAGGGATCATTAGCATCATTTACCCCAGGTCTATCTTCATCATCCAATGTTGGCAAAATATAGGGGCCGTTGCCAATGGCTGCTAAATCAATTTCCAGTATGGCGCCACTTAATGCGTATTCAGGAAGCTGTGCAAAATTGTTAGACGGGGCGCCCATGTTTGTGTGCCCACCCGTATTGAGTAACAACTTATTGTTACCGTAAAGTGTCAGCCCATTGGGTACGTGGTTTTCTTCTGAGCGCGGTAGGCCCAACACTAAATCATGCTTAACCCAGTTGCCACCCTGCTTTACAAGCTTATGCAAAATACCTGAGTTAGTATCCAGGTTTGCATCTTCGCCAGAGGGTCCTGCTGCTTGGCGAGGATCACTAGATGCCGCATAAATAATCGGCGCAGCTGCAGTACCCGCAACGTGTATTCCTGTTAGCAAGCGAGTATTTTCTGCATTGTTTATCGCACCATCGTCATCATGATTTTGTACGTTTTTAATTAAATTTATCGTGTCAGTTTTGTTGCCGGTATAGTTATTTTTACCATTTCGGAACACGTTATATACATGAATGGAGCCGTCCATGTGGCCTACATAGAGTTTGTCATCAGGGCCAAATTGCAAGGTTGTCGCGCGCGTAGTGGTAACGTTATTAAGCGTGCTCTTGCCAAAATTGATCGGTATATTTTGCGGCTCTACCACAGTGCCTTCTAGGCGTAGTTCCAGCTCGGCGTTATTACCGTCATGCAAAACCACTAGGTCAGCGTCCTTAAAACCCACCTGGTTAGAGCTAAGTTTGATTGGCACACTGACGCTTTCGCCAGGTGCTAGTTGAACAGGAGTGAAGTCGATATCAAACGAGCCAGATTGCTGCCCACTTTTTTGAATGCCGCTGACATTAATCACAGGCGCTTCAGGCTCGCCTTCATTCGTTAGTACTAACTGCTTGGTGCTTGTTTTACCTTGTACCACCTGGCCAAACTTAGTGATGTCGTTGCCGGCGGCTAAGTCACTGGTTAACGGATAGCGCGACCAGCCATTGAACAATAAAATATAAGGTGACGTAGCACCCGTTATTTCAAGCCGCATGCCAGCTGACTTAGTACCGGTTGTTACCGGTGTGAAATCCACTGGCACAACAATCTCATCCCCTGGGAACAACGTAACAAAGCCATTAAAGCCAACGGTGTATTCAGATGCGTTTTTTCCAAACAACGACGCACCTGCAATTTCAATAGGTACAGCGGATGCATCACCAACGTGGCTAAGCGTAATAGTAGCCGAGCTGCTTTCACCAATTTCAGTTAAGCCGGTGTCAAATGATGAAGGCGAGATCTGTAAATTCTCAACCTCCGTCATAGTTGCTGTACCACTGAGTGGTACTGTAATTTTTCCAGGCGTATCGCCACCATCTGGCACAGGGGTATCTTGAGCAATTGCACTCTGTTGGACCGACAATATGACCAACACACTTGCCAATACCGCATTACCTACCCAAGCTAGAATCTTGTCAAACATTGAATTTCTCTAAGAAAGGTCAACCGCGCACACGCGCGTAATGCTTGAGAGGTGCAATTTCCGTACAAATTTGCGGCTTTTTACCGCGAAGACAGACGCAGCCAGAGCCACACGGCTGGATAACGTAGCTATATCTTTGTTTTTATGAGCTTTTCATCAATTTCGACAGCGTGATTAGTGGCTAAATTATGGCGCAATTCAACGCAGGCAATCACCCTATTCAGCGTCTGAAAATCGTTGCGTCCAACTCGGCAGAATATCGCCCGGCATCGCTACCGCATTAAACACCGCTCTGGCAATTGAACGTGATACACATACCGCTGCAGCATGACCTATGGCAACAATATCTCGCTGAGCGTCACTTATTTCACGGGTGCCTGTGGACATTGCAAACACTAAGTCACCATCGTATTGAGTGTGCGCTGGCACGATTGCCCTGCCTATACCGTCTTGTGATGCTACCGCTAATCGGTGTGCCTGCGATTTATTCAAAACGGCATCGGTTGCTACTATCGCTAGCGTAGTATTGGACATTGCCTCATAGGCCGCCATTTTTTCGTTGCTCGGCATGCGTAATGGCTGGCTATCACCACAACCCAACCCACCGTATTCATTATCAACTTCAAACGGCGCCGCCCAGAACTCTTTACCGTCGGGCACCACGGCACTGCCATGAGGGTTGGCTACCACCAATGCCCCCACGGTATAGCCACTTGGCAACACTAATGAAGCTGATCCTAAGCCGCCTTTAATATTGGCGCACGTTGCGCCGAAACCAGCACCGACTGAACCCAGTTCAAAATCTCGGCGGGCTGCGGTAAGCGCAGCCGCACCGAGATCGCGATACGGGTTTGTAGCCCACGTTTTGTCACCACCATTAAGTAAATCAAATATGATGGCGGCTGGCACGATGGGCACGGTCACTGGCCCTATTGCAAAGCCTTTATCCGCTGCACGCAAGGCGTCGACAACCCCACTGGCCGCATCCAAACCAAAGGCCGACCCACCCGACAATACCAGCGCATCTACTTCAGCCACCAAGCGTTCAGGATCAAGACAGTCGGTTTCGCGTGTGCCGGGCGCACCGCCCATTACATCCACCGCTGCAACAAACGGCTGCTCAGCTGTCACAACGCTACAACCCGTTTTAATGGTTTCGTCGTGAGCATTACCCACGTGCACACCAGGCACATCGGTAATAAGATTGCGTGCGCCAGGCACCATCAGCGCTGATTCTGTGTCGTTAGATACAACGTCCACCATCAACCTCCATTGCGACACCTGTAATCATGCTTGCCTCGTCCGAACATAAAAAGCTTGCTGCATTCCCCATATCTTCTGGCGTGCTAAAACGACCGATCGGAATGGTGCTCAGAAACTTTTGCCGTATCTCTGGGGTGTCTTCACCCATAAACGATTTAAGCAATGGCGTTTCTCCAGCAACCGGATTGATTGCATTTACCCTGATACCAAACGGAGCTAACTCAATTGCTAAGCCCTTGGTTGCTGTAATCAACCAACCTTTTGATGCGTTATACCAAGTTAGATTAGGGCGTGGGCTTACCCCACCGGTGGAGGCTACATTTAAAATGACGCCACTACCACGCTTCTTCATGGCAGGCACAATGGCTTGTGTCATGTAGTAAAGCGCTTTTGTGTTTACTGCGATAACGCGATCAAAATCTGCTTCGCTGACTTCATCAGCTGGTGTTGGCAAGTGAGTTACACCTGCGTTATTCACAACAATATCAATTTCACCAAAATGATCATTAGCAGTTTTTACCAAAGCCAGAGTGCTTTGAAGAGAGGCGACATCAGTGGCACAGGCAATGACTTTGTCACCGAATTCTGCGGCGGCCGCCTTAGCTGCCTGCCCATCAATATCGGCTAGCACTACTCGTGCGCCTTCACTAACGAACTTAGCCACAATGCCTTGACCAAAACCGGAAGCACCGCCAGTCACAATAGCAGTCTTGTTTTCTAGTTTCATAGTGGGATTCATGTTGTGCATCCTCGTAACACCTGAACTGCAATATTAATCATGGCGGGCTGCAACCGTTTTAAGCGCTGACATTCCATATAGGGCCTCAAAGCCCTTTTCTCTTCCGTGACCTGATTTACCAACACCACCAAACGGTAACTCTACGCCTCCGCCTGCACCATAGTTATTAATGAACACTTGGCCAGCTCTTAGCTTTTTGGCTAAGCGCATTTGCCTTGCCCCATCTTTACTCCAAATGGCGGCAACCAATCCAAACTCGGTGCCGTTAGCTAAGCTGAGCGCTTGTTCATCATCATCGAATGGCATCACTACCTGTACTGGTCCAAACACTTCTTGCTGGGCTAAGGCGTGTTCTGGCGGCACATCCGCAAACAACATTGGCTTAACAAAGAAACCTCTTTTACTCGCCTTCGGGTCAATTTGCCCTGTGGCAACACAATTTAGGTTCTTGGCATTATCGATAAACGATTGCACGCGCTGCTTTTGTTGTTCGCTGATCAACGGGCCAATCGAGAGATCCTGCATAGCATCCCCTACTCGTAGCTTTTCATACTCCTCAGCCATCTTGCTCACAACGATTGGGTAAATGGAACGATGCACTAAAATGCGTGATGCAGCAGAGCAGGTTTGCCCTGCGTTTTGAATACCTGCATTAATTAAAAACGGCATTGCCGCCTCTATATCAGCATCCTCAAATACGAGCTGTGCTGACTTACCACCTAACTCCAAGGTAACCGGTATCACATTTTGACCAGCGGCTTGTTGAACACTCATGCCCGTTTGCACAGAGCCAGTGAACGAAATGTGTTGCACACCCGTATGAGCTGATAATGCAGCGCCCGCTTCACCACCCAAACCCGGCACAACATTGATAGCACCTGCTGGAAACCCAGCTTGTTGGGCAAGCTCTGCAAACGCTAATGCAGTTAAGCAAGCTTGCTCAGCAGGTTTCAACACGACAGCGTTACCCATGGTTAAGGCCGCGCCTACTGAACGCCCAATAATTTGCATTGGGTAGTTCCATGGCACGATATGCCCTGTTACACCGTGTGGTTGGCGCAAGGTATAAACCGTGTAACCATCTAGATACGGCAACGTATCGCCATGCACTTTGTCAGCGGCACCTGCATAAAATTCACAATAACGTGCAAGCGCAACTGCATCTGCACGTGCTTGTGTTAGTGGTTTACCCACATCTTGTGCTTCTAGCACGGCTAGATCTTCAACGCGATCCTGTACTAACTTGCCAAGGTTTGCTAACCACCTACCGCGTTGTAACGCGGTGGCCTTACCCCACTCGCCATCCAGCGCTTGTTGAGCAGCATTAACAGCGGCGTCGATATCATCATCGCTACCTCGTGCTATTTGACAAAGCGCCTCACCGGTAGAGGGGTTACTTAATGTGAGCTGCTCACCTCTTGCAGGCGCAACCCATTTGCCGTTGATAAAACAAGCACCGGTATCAAACGAAAAAGGCATGGATAAAGTCATTAAATTACGCTCTCCTCATCTGGCAGTGTTGGTGTCGCTGCTAGTAACTCTTGAGTATAAGGGTGGGTGGGGTTATTGAATACTGCTTCGGTTTGCCCACGCTCAACAATCTCACCTTTTTGCATGACTAACACGCGGTCAGTCACTCTGCGTACCACCGACAAATCGTGAGAAATAAATAAATAGGCTATGTGATGACTAGCGGCCAGTGCTGATAGTAAGTCGAGTATCTGTGCTCTTACCGACACATCCAAAGCTGACACTGCCTCATCTAATATGATTAATGCGGGCTTGATTATTAGTGCACGCGCGATCGCAATACGTTGTCGCTGACCGCCTGAAAACTCATGTATGTATTTATCAGCGTCTGCCACTTCTAAACCAACACTAATAAGCGCATCGTTTAAGGCCACTGTTTGCTCTTGCTCGCTTAATGCGTGCTCAAGCACATGCAAAGGCTCCACAACTAATCGCCTAACCTTATGGCGCGGGTTAAATGAACCATAGGGATCTTGAAACACCACCTGCATTTTGCGTCGCACTGCATGCGATAAGCTCGCGCCCTCTCCAAGTTGCTCACCATGCAAATGAATCTGACCCTCAGCAATGGGCATTAGGCCGAGTAGTGCGCGTGTTAGCGTTGATTTTCCACACCCACTTTCGCCTACCAGGCCCACGCTCTCACCTCGCTTTATCGATAGCGATACCGACTTAACCGCTCGAAAATACTCAGGCTTACTCCACCAATGTTTGCGTGATATACGGTAATCGCAACTTAGGTTTTCAACATCAAGCAACGGTGGAGCTGTAGTCGCAGCCTCTACTCTTTCAGGCACATGCCGCGATGCTTCTATAAGTTGGCGCGTATAGGGATGTTGACTATGTTTAAAAAGTTGCTTGAGATCACCTCTTTCAACTACATCACCATCACGCATTATCACAATATGATCAGCAATACCATTGACCACAGCCAAGTCGTGGCTAATAAGTATCAGCGCGAGCTGCTCATCTGCGACTAATTTTTTGAGTAAATCAAGTATACCTGCCTGTGTTGTAACATCTAACGCGGTGGTGGGTTCATCTGCTATCAGCAAGGCGGGTTGAAGCGCTATGGCCATTGCGATCACCACTCGTTGCCTTTGCCCACCAGAGAGCTCGTGCGGATAACGGCTCAGAGGATATTGACTAATCGGCAAACCCACTTTTTCAAGTGTTTGCTCTGCAATGTCAGTCGCTTGTTTATTAGATACATTTCGGTGTAATTTAACGCACTCGGTAACTTGCCTGCCTATGCTAAGCACCGGGTTAAGCGCGGTCATTGGCTCCTGAAACACCATACTAATGTCACTACCACGAAGCTTGCAAAGCGACTCTTCGGTTGCTTGTAGTAAATTTTGCTGATTGAAATTAATCTCACCGGCGGTATCAAAACCGTCCGGCAACAAACCCATAATCGACAAAGCCAACATCGATTTGCCGCTACCACTCTCGCCAATGATGCCTAGTACATCGCCTTTGCCAAGCGACAACTCAATATTATTGAGGATGGGTTTTTCATTGATCGAAACGTTTAGCTGATTTATTTCAAGCAAGGTTTGCACTGTATCTTTAGATACTGCTTTTACAGAAGTGCTCAACTTCGTAGCCTCTGCAAACGTGGGTCAAACCAATCACGCAAGGCATCACCCAATAAATTAAGCCCGAGCACGGTAAGCAAGATCGCAAAGCCTGGAAATAACGCCACGTGCGGCGCTAGTGATACAAGCGTTTGGCTTTCGGCCAACATGCGACCCCAACTGGGTATCGGAGGTTGTGCTCCTAAGCCAACATACGACAAGGCTGCCTCGGCCAATATGCCTAAAGAAAACTGAATGGTGCCCTGCACAATCAGTAGATTCAAAATATTGGGCAAGATGTGTTCGATCGAAATACGCGTCGCCCGCTTGCCAGCAACTTTTGCAGCCAGAATAAACTCACGCGACCATAAACTTAAGGCAGCCCCCCTAGTTAACCTAGCAAACACCGGGATATTAAAAATGCCGATCGCAATGATGGCGTTAACTGCCCCTGGGCCAAACACGGCGGTGATCATGATGGCTATTAACAACGCTGGAAAGGCGAATACAAGATCATTGGTACGCATGATCAGTTCGTCGATCACGCTACCTTGATTGGCAGCTGCAGCTAATCCTAATGGCACCCCAACCAGCATACCAATACCGACTGCGATAAACGCCACAGCAATTGAGGTACGCGCCCCGACCATGATCATCGAAAATATATCCCGACCCAACTGATCAGTACCAAACCAATGCCCGAAGCTAGGCGATTGCAATTTATTGGGGATGTCGAGCTTAGTTACATCGAATGGCGTCCACACAAACGATATCAAGGCTGCACCTAAAAACAGCAGCACAAGCAAGGAACCGGGCACTAGCGTGCGCAATTTCATGAGCGTGCCCGCAAACGTGGATCAACCCATGCGTAAGCTAAGTCAACTAAAAACGTAACCATCACTACGGCAAACACCAATAGCATCACCACACTTTCAACAACGATTAAGTCTCGCTGAGCAATGCTTTGAAACACCAACAACCCAAGCCCAGGCAGATAAAACACTTTTTCAATGATGATCGCGCCGGCCAGCAAGAACGAAAACTGCAAACCTAATATGGTCAGCACCGGGATCATCGCATTACGCAAGCCATGACGCCAAATCGCACTGCGCTTACTCATTCCCTTAGCGCGTGCGGTACGCATGTAATCTTCACTCAACACATCAAGCAATGATGAGCGCATTACACGTGTCAAAATGGCAGCTTGTGGCAAGGCCAATGCAATGGCTGGCAACAGCAATGACTTAAGGCCTGCAAAAAGGCCCTGATCCCAACCCACAAAGCCACCTGATGAAAACCACCTTAGCTTGATGGCGAAAAACGATACCAACAACATGGCAAACCAAAAATTAGGGATAGCCACGCCAAGCTGAGTCATGCCGGTTACGGTTGCATCCCCAATACGACCACGGCGACTAGCTGCGTAAATACCCGCTGGAAACGCAATCAGAGTCGACAGTAATAATGCAAACAAGGTGAGTGGCAGAGAAATCCACATGCGATCACCAATCATTTCAGCAACGGGTGTTTTGTAGGTATACGAGGTGCCGAAATCGCCTTGCAACATACCGGTTAACCACTGCCAATAACGTTGAGGCTTGCTTTTATCCAAGCCCAACTCAGAGCGTAGCGCCTCAAGCGTTTCAGGCTGGGCGTTTATGCCCAACATAAACGAGGCTGGATCACCTGGAACGATCTCGATCGTGACAAACAGCACGACACTGGCCACCAACAAGGTTAGTAGCAATGACGTTAAGCGCTTAAGTAAGTAACGGAGCATAAACAAGAACGGCGTGCTGTTAGCACGCCGTTTTTAAGTAGTAATGTTAGTAGTGAATATCGATGATCTTAGTCTTCCCAATAAACCCCTGTCATATCATTAGCCTGCGTTGGTGAGTTCTGCCAAAGGCCTTTAATCTTGGCATTGGCCACACCTGTTTTAGCTAACTGAAACAGAAAACCGTTTACGTAATCTTCAGAGATGATTTTTTGAGCTTGTTGCAGCATCACGGTACGACGCGCGGGGTCAGTTTGCGTATTAAATGCAGCCATCAACGCTTGAAAAGTCGTGTTGTCATATTGGAAATAATAACTCGGCTTTGCATAAATATTAATATCCATTGGCTCGGTGTGCGAAACAATGGTTAAGCCGTAGTCTTTACCTCTAAACACCTGCTCCAACCACTGTGCCCATTCAAGGTTGCTGATTTCAACATCAATACCTACTTCACGAAGCTGAGCTGCGATGATCTCACCACCACGACGTGCATAAGAGGGTGGTGGCAATTTAAGCGTGGTCGAAAAGCCATCAGCCAAGCCTGCTTCTGAGAGTAGTTTTTTTGACAATGCCGGGTCGTATTGTGAGTTAGCCGTTAAATCGATATAGGCTGGATTGTGCGGTGCAAAGTGAGAACCGATGGGCGTGCCATAACCAAACATCGCCCCATCGATGATGGCCGAACGATCAATTGCATGGGCTATTGCCTTACGCACTCGTACATCATCTAGCGGTGCTTGTTGGTTATTAATCGATAGTATTGTTTCGCCCTCGGTTGAACCTAACAACACATTAAAACGCGGGTCAGCTTCAAACTGCGCTAAGTTTTCTGGCGCTGGGAACACGGGAAAAGTATCAACATCGCCCGACATGGTTGCAGCAAAAGCCGCGGTTGGGTCGCTGATAAATTTAAATACCACCTTATCCAAATTAGCTGGTGCTCCCCAGTAGTTTGGGTTTTTAGCCAACTCAATTTTGTCACCCTGCACCCAATTAGCAAACGTAAACGGGCCGGTGCCAACCGGTTTGATTGCAGCATCGTCGATAGAGGCTTCGTCAACCATGACAGCATCGCCCCAAGCAAGGTTAAACAGTAAGTTACCATCGCGAGCGAGCAGTGCAATTTCAACTGTGTGGTCATCGATCACATTGACGCTATCGATATTGACGAACAATTGCTTTTGCGCATTGGTTGAGTTTTCTGAGCGAGCCCTGTCTAGCGAAAATTTGACATCCTCTGCAGTAAAATCAGCGCCATCATGAAACTTAACGCCTTGTTGCAAAGTAAAGGTATACGTTTTGCCATCATCACTAACCGTCCAAGCACTAGCCAATGCCGGGTTTACGCTACCATCAGAACCAAAACGAGTTAGCCCTTCAAATACATTGGCATAA
>CALJAA010000030.1 GCA_938028465.1 uncultured Granulosicoccaceae bacterium
AACGATGACAGCCACTGTTCAAAAATCGACCCACGCAAGCCATTTCACACAACAATCAACGGGTAAGCATCAAGGGCTCTAATTTCCACCGGCCCAAAACCAACCTACAATCCAAACACCTTCAACTCAAACGATAAGCCAAGCGGTAAAATTCCCCCAACAACCATTGTAAACTTGCAATAAAACAGCCACCCAACACCCCCTTTTACTCTATATTCCGTTAGCCTTAAGACCGTTTTATCGCGCTGTTAGCAATGCCTTTATGTGCGGCAAAAAATACGACAGTTTTTCATTTAAAATAAAAATTAATCATCAAACTCTCGTGAATTCCTACATAAGATTATTAAAGCTGTTTGTTCTAGTAAACCTACTAGTTGCAGCTTTAGCCGCGCCAGCATGGGCGATGCAAGCGCCGCAAATAAGCAGCGTTCAAATTGATGCTGGGCAAATAGCCATTCAATATAGTTCACCCCAAGCTTTGCTTGGTTTGAATGTGTACAGAGATGGCAGTTATGTCACCACTATAAAACCAGCGCCGCAGCGGGGTAGCGTACAGTTTTCAGGCAGTGCTGGTGGATATTGCATCGTTGGCATTGTCCGTTCAGATTCTGGTGAGTCGTTTAGCCCATGCAGTGCTCAAGTTTCGAGCAACAATTCATCGACAAATAACACGCCGCCAATTGGTGCAGGAGTGCCCACTAATTTCAGAGCGTCGATTTATTCGGGCAGTGCTGCAGAACTATTTTGGGGGCTACCATCTGATGCTACTTCGGTGCGTAGTTTTCAATTATTCAGAGATGGTCAATTAATTTATTCTGGAAATGGCAGAAGTTATTTTGAAGATGCGTTAGTCAGCGGTCGGGTTTATCGGTATTCACTTCGGTCGATCAATAATGCTGGCGGACAAAGTAATGAGGCCACTTATGTTTTAGTTGCTGGCGAGGCGAACAATCAACCCCAATCAGACCCCGAACAAAACACTGGTTCCTTAGCCACACCGGCCAATTTTCGCGGGCAGTTTTATTCAGCAACGGCAGCCGAGTTATTTTGGAATGCCGTGCCGGGTAATGGCATCCAATACCAACTTTTTCGAGATGGTGCGTTATTGTCGACATTAGATGGGCATAGTTACTTTGAAGGATCATTACAGCCGGGCAGAAACTACCTGTATGAAGTGAGCGCCATTGATGCCGCTGGTGCTACAAGCCAAAACGTAAGCTTCACGTTAACGGCACAAAGCGATTCAGTTAATGCTGATGTCGCCGAGGGTTTTGGCATGAGCTTGCCAAGCAATCGATTTACTTTGCAAGAGGGTAATGGCTCGGGTGTTGTGGTGCCAATACAGATACAACGCTCAAACGGAAATCGGTCTCTAATTAATCTATCAATGCGCTCTGAGCAAGGCGACCTGTCGCGCTTTCTTCGCCATAGTTTTGATCACACAACTATTCGTGGTGAATCCAGCACAAGTTTGCGCATCTGGCTAGACATAGCGGCGATGCCACTTCAGTTTCATGAACGTCGATATATCGTAACGGCTGAACAAAATGGTAGACGCAGTGAAGCCACCTTATTTATCGATGTCGAGCCCGTTAATGCGCCTGATATTTATTTGTTGGTGGGCCAGAGTAATATGGAAGGGGCGAGTGAGCGGTTCATTCGCAACAGCAATCCAGGTGGGCCTGATGAGCTCAACCCCAGAATCAGGCAACTCAATGTTCGACAGAATAGCCAGGAAGCATTTGGTCAAAATTGGCAGTATGCAGATGAAGGGTCTAACGTTACTAACCCTCGCTTTATTACCGCTGAAGATCCATTGCACGAACCAAAGGCGGCTTGGGTATCGCGTAAACAAGGTCAGTTTATTGGTCCAGGCTTATCGTTCGCAAAGGCGGCTTTGGGCGAGACTAGTCGAGAGATTTATTTAGTGCCTGCAGCCTGGTCGGCTTCTGGTTTTTGCGATAATGGATTTGGAGATCGTGGTTGGAATGCTTACTCCACGGACGCGCCTAGCCACAGTGGCACCTTGCTGGCGGATCGAGCCCTGACGCGGTTGAATATGACACTGCGTGATACCGGCGGAATTTTGCGCGGCATTCTGTGGCATCAAGGTGAGGCGGATTCTAACAACGGTGATTGCGCTTATCGTTACCAAGAAAATCTACGCCGATTGGTTGAGCGCATCCGTGGTGAGGCTAGGGGAGATAGACGCGGTGGGGCGGCTCGAGGTAGCGATTCTGACGTGCCATTTATCGTGGGTACGATGTCTAAGGGGCAGGACGAACGTGGCAATTTCTCTGAATTTGGTGAGCTGAAGACGGTAGTCGACACCGTGCACCGCAATGTTTCCATTTCAATCCCTCACGCTGGATTTGTGAATAATGACGACCTTCGACCACCAACCTATCACTGTGGAGACAACTCTTGTGTACATTTTGGTGGTGCAGCTTATCGCGAGATGGGTTACCGTTTCTATCAGGCGTTGAGAGGGGTTTGGACGAGAGATGGGAATAACTGATCGATTGGTTGCAGATATTGGTGGCACCAATGCGCGTTTTGCTATGCTAGATGGGTTGGGCAACCCCTTAAGTCCAACAACTTTAGCCTGTGATGATTTCGCTAATCTACCTGCAGCGCTTGATCATTATTTAGGCACGCAAAAAATTGAAAAGCTTGATCAAATAGCTATGGCTGTTGCTACGCCAATTATCGGCGATCAAGTGACTCTCACCAATCGTCCTAATTGGTCTTTCTCACGACAACAATTGAAAGACTCTCTAAACTTGAGCTCACTTGCGGTGCTTAACGATTATTCCGCGCTGGCGTTGTCGCTGCCTCATTTGTCAAAAGATGACTTAAAAGTAGTGGGCCCAACTATAGAGCCAAAACTCGGTGCCATCGCATTGATCGGGCCCGGTACGGGTTTAGGCGTATCGGGTTTAGTGCCAGTATATGATGCTAGCGGCAAGGTGGTTCAGTACGGTACCTTAGAAGGCGAAGGCGGGCATGTTACTTTAGGTGTTGTGACAGATCGCGAACAAGCGATGTACAAGGTGCTTGAAAGTAAATACGGGCATGTATCAGCAGAACGTGTGTTGTCGGGACCGGGTATGGCAGAGCTGTATCTGGTGTTGCGTCAGCTTGATGGAGTTGCAGCCGAACCAATAGAGCCTGCTGAAATTTCAAAGCGCGCCTTGCAAGATAACGATGCCGCTTGTCTAGAAACACTCCATATGTTTTGTGCGTTACTCGGTTCATGTGCCGGTAATCTAGCGCTAACAATCGGTGCTGAGGGTGGGGTGTATATCGGCGGAGGTATTACGCCTAAGTTGGGGCAATTTTTCATTGATTCGGCGTTTCGGGAGCGATTTGAAGCCAAGGGCCGAATGCAGGCAATGCTTGAAAAAATGCCAACATATGTGATCACAGCACCATATCCAGCACTTATTGGTTGCGCTAAGAGCCTCTAATGCCTTGAAATAGGGGCAATAGTCTCCATTATGGTATGACTAGAGACAGGAGACAATCATGCGATCACCGCCTTTTGAGCCGTTTATTAATGTTGACGGTATCCAACGTGTACAAAAAGAGCTCAGTAAAATGTTCGAGGGCGATTGGATCTCAAACATGGCCAGTGCCGCGCAAAGCGCTGATAGTGATTGGCGTCCACGAGCTGATGTCACTGAAACAGATGATCACTTTAGTTACCTTATAGATGTGCCAGGCGTCGAGCTCGACGCTATAGATGTGACTATCAAACGTAATGTGCTGAGTGTGACCGGTACGCGTGAAGCCACGGCGAATACGCGATACCACGAACGATCCACAGGTACCTTTTCAAGACACTTTGATTTACCAGCCAATGCTGATGAAGCTACCGTTACGGCATCAGCCAAAAATGGCGTTTTAGAAATTCGATTGAAAAAAATCGCCAATGAAGTTGCGCGACAAGTACCAATCAATAAAGGAAGTTAAAATAAGAGACGCCCGCCAATTAAGTAAAGGCGGGCTTTGATAGTTGTGCAAAAAATGGATAGACCCCAGTGGGCATGCAGCCCGTTAAAAGGGGTAGTTGCCCTTTGGGGTGTTTTAAAACAAGGAGTTTGAAATGAGCATCGAAGAACAATTAATAGAATCAACGTACGACAAAATTAAAGAGTACGGATTCGAAGACGAAGCGGCAAAAAAAGAGTTTGCCAAGTTTAGCCCTGAGCAAGCTGAAGCCATTCGAAAAAGATTCAGAGACGACCCGGAAGATGAAATTCTGCAACGAATAATCAAGGGGCTTGATTCTTAATTTCATCACCCGCTTTATTTCCATTTCTGCATCGGCAGCTTTCAGCGACGCTCCATGCAGAAGTGGATTTACTCCTCCCGAAGTTTCTTACTTTTCTTAGCCTCCGTAGATTAGGCTGACCACTGGATACCGGATCGCCGCCTTCTTATCCTGAGCCCGCATAGGAATCAATTAAATCTCAACACCTTGAAAGGGAGGTGAAAGATTCGCATCACTTGGTTCCAAACGATCACTCACCTCAACCAATCGATCAAAACACTCAGCAGCAGTTGCTTCATCCGTTGATCCGTCGTTACCCATGTCATAAACACAAATGAGTTCAGTCAAGCCCAATTGGTCTGGCGTGTTGATCGTTAATGATTTGTCTGCATCAAGGTAGGTGATTGTGGTGGCAAGCAATGGGGTAGGTGTGCCAGTCGCATCTGCAATCCATTCGAGTGGCAAGCCGATGGTGGCATCTTGCAGCGCGCAATTTTGAGCTTGTTGGGTGGCGAGTGCGGCCTCGCAATAATCAGTTACCGAAACTTGTCCAGAAAACACGGTTGCTGTTGTCGCGCTTAATTCAGCTTCAGATAGGCACGAAAAGTCGGCAACAGGTTTCCCTATGCCTGCGTCAAAGCCTGCCAGGCAGTTGTTGGCGAAGGCGTTCTCGCCGCTGGTTCCGGTAGTTACGGCCTCGTTCAGCGTGTTCAACGCACTCGTGACTTCATTGGACATCTGATTGGCCAATATTGATACACGGCCTAGAGATAAAAATTGACGACCGTTTTCGACATCACTAGCGACGGGCACCATTGGGGTGGTTTCATCGTTCTGTATTGGGGCCTCTGGGGTGTTGCTGCCACTGCACGCCGCTAACATGCCGCAAGCGATTACGACGGGTATAGACGGAAATTGGCTCATCTTTTCACCTGTTGTTATGAATGGCGTAAACTATGCGCGAAACACGAGTGTCAGCCCGAGCTGATGCGCCACGTAACCAATCATAGTGCATATATATGAACAAGATCATAGACGGTAAGCAGTTTGCAGAAGGCCTCAGAGCATCGCTTGCTAAAAAAGTCGCTTTCGTTAAAGAAAATCATGGGCTTACGCCGGGTTTAGCCGTTGTACTGGTAGGTGAAGATCCAGCAAGCCAGGTGTATGTACGTAATAAGGGCAAGCAGACTGCTGAAGTGGGTATGAATTCGTACGAGCACAAGCTGGACGAATCCACCTCCCAAGAGGATTTGCTGAAGCTGATCACGAAGCTCAATACGGATGATTCGGTTCATGGCATTTTGGTGCAGCTACCATTGCCTAAGCACATTGATGAACCGACTGTTTTGGATTCGATCAATTACGAAAAAGATGTCGATGGTTTTCACTTAATGAATGTGGGCATGCTCAACACGGGCGCTGATGGTGTTGTGCCTTGCACACCATTAGGTTGCATCATGATGTTGAAAGATCGTCTCGGTGATTTATCAGGTAAAAGCGCGGTTGTCGTTGGGCGTAGTAATATTGTTGGTAAGCCAATGGCTGCACTGCTACTTAAAGAAAGCTGTACTGTCACCATCGCGCACTCGCGTACTAAAGATTTACCAGCTGTGTGTAAAGAAGCTGACATAGTAGTGGCCGCGGTAGGGCGCCCAAATATGGTTCAAGGTGATTGGATTAAGCCAGGTGCAGCAGTCATTGATGTGGGTATAAACCGCGTTGAAGTTGACGGAAAAACTAAACTCGTTGGCGATGTAGATTTTGCAACAGCTGAGCCTGTTGCCGGCGCGATTACACCTGTGCCCGGTGGCGTCGGCCCTATGACGATTGCGTGCTTGTTACACAACACATTGCAGCAAGCGTGTCGCTTACATAAGGTCGAGATGCCGGAGGATTGAGATCCTATCCATTCGCTAATACCGAGAGCCCCGTTAACCGGGGCTTTTTTGTGTCTGACTGGAAACCTAAGCGGCGCATCGGTCTAATATTCGCTAGCATGTTGTGTATGAGAAGAATCAACCGCTCAAGCAGAACACGATTATTGGTTGGGAGTCTATTAGCTTGCCTGTTTGCGTGGATAGCACCCGTTACCCACGCCGCCGAGCAATTCTTAGATCAACCACTGACAACAGAAGATGCAAGGCATTTATTTTCGCGTACAGGTTTTGGGTTTTCCTTAGTTCAGTATGATCAGGCAAGTGACCTAACGCGTCGTCAAGCGATTGAGGTTGTGATGCAAGGCTTTGCTACGAAACCATCAGTAGCTATGCCTGCGTGGGTTGCCGCTGATGCACCTTTTTATTGGGCGATGCGTGATATGGATAGAACGCAGCGGGTGCGCTTTGAACGAGATCGTGATCAGGAGTTAGCCCAGCTACGCCAATGGTGGGTTAGCGAGATGTTACAAACGCCTTCACCACAAACCGAACGTTTGGTGCTGTTCTGGCACGATTTAATGGCCACCAGCTACCACGGTGTAAATTACCAATCGTTAGCCATGGCAAAGCAAAATGTCATGTTTCGTGAACACGGCCTAGGCAAATTTGGCGATTTATTAAAAGCGCTGATTCGTGACCCCGCAATGCTCAACTATTTGGATAACGAAAATAGCAGAAAACAATCGCCCAATGAAAACTTAGCGCGTGAGCTACTTGAGCGCTTTAGTATGGGTGAGGGTAACTATTCAGAACAAACTGTAAAAGAGGCGGCGCGAGCACTAACTGGGTACAGCGTAAGCCATGATTACAATCTTTCATTCAGATTTGAAACATGGAAACATGACACCGGATTAAAAACGCTCTTTGGGCAGCGCGGTCACTTTAATGGTGATGATTTAATTGATGTGATTTTAGACCAACCCGCAACAGCAGAATTTGTAGCGGGTAACTTTTGGAATCTTTTAATAAGCGATGCTCAAGCAACACAATCTGATTTAGTGCAGCTGGCGGAGGAGTTACGAGAAAACGAGTATGATTTAGCGCAACTGTATCGATCGATATTACTGTCAGAGGCGTTCTGGCGAATCGACAATCGCATTGCTCGTGTCAAATCTCCGATTGTGTTACAGATTGCACTTGCACGTAGCCTTGAATATCCAAAGCAGCATTGGCAAACCATACCCGTCACGTCAGCAAGTATAGGCATGAGCTTATTTGCACCACCGAATGTATCTGGCTGGCATGAAGGTACGGCTTACACCACCGCGGGCCGGTTAAAACAGCGCAATAACGTGATCGAAATGCTGCTCGGTATTAATAACTCAAGCAACGTAGCAATCGCGAATATCTCGGGCAATGTAATGCAAGCCGATATGGCGGGCAATATGATGAGCGCTGCGGCCGTGACTATCACCATGGCGGCTGAGAATTACCATGGGCCAGTGAAGTATCGCATCGAGCTACACAATGGTGAAGAAACACTCTGGAAAAGTGCAGACCTTACTTGGATGCATGGCCACGATACCTTGCAATTTGGTCGTGTTAACGACATGTCGAATATGCCTTGGCAACAAACAATCGCCACTCCCCCAGCTGAATACATCGAGCATGCTGATAAGGTTCGCTTGTACTTTTTGAATGACAGAGCCGGACAAGATGGGGACCGTAATTTGTATGTTCGGGGTGTATCTATCGCTGAACATTTCTTTGCAGCAAGTTTAGGTAACCAGCAAAGCTCGTGTATACCAAAAAATACGGCGGATGCCGGCAATTTGTATTGCAATGGGTATGTTGATATCCCCGTAACTACAGCAGGCATGGATGAGGTTGAATCTAATAGTCCGTATCAGGTTGGAAATGTGCGTGTATATTGGGGGAATATAGGTAAGGGTAAAGGTAAGAGTCGGTTAGAGCTTGTGCTTGAATCAGTGCGAGCTGCGGATCAAGCTTGGCGCAATATCAAAATCGAGTTGCATACCGATGGGGATAAAAACACGGATATGCGGTTCACTACATATAGTTGCTGGCCAGATTGCTTCGCACTTGATAGTACAGATATCCCTGATTGTCTTTGGGTTAACGAAATAGACGGCTTTACCCGAGCTTGGGCATTTCCACTTGATCATAAACACCAATGCCATTATCAAAGTTTGAATACAGAAGAAAAGCGCTTAGTGGACGCCATCTGGATGTCCGTGCCTGACTTTATTGAACATGCTGCATTGATAGAAAAAGACAGGCGTTATGCAGGCGTATTGGCTCGATGGAAGCAGCATATGGCAACACAGAAAAATGCACTAAACGAAAGCCGTTATGCGCAAGCGAGTAAACGCTTTGTGATTAATTCTGCATTATTAAACAATGCACGAACACCTGTTGTGGTTCAGGCACCTGAAGTGCTACTGAGTACAAAGGAACAATTACAAAGCCAATTAACGTTACGTGGGCTGAGTGTGTTTGATTTGTTGCTACCTGGTGTTGGAGTCAATGAGTTTCCATTGCTTGAAGCCAGCGTAGAAAAGCCCTTTGCGCAACAACTGCGTGCCTATAGCCAGCACGCTGTCAGCCAACTTTACTAGGTGCCGTTATGAATCGTCGAACAATGATCAAACAGTTGCTTGGTTTGAGTGCAGCTGGTGTGGCAATTAATAGTAACGGGCCGCTGGCACAGCAACTCAAGGCCAATGGGCAACGCTTGATTTTGCTGGAGCTCACCGGTGCCAATGACGGACTAAACACCTTGGTACCCTATAGCAATAACGAGTACTACAGCTTACGACCTAAAATAGGGTTGCCTCAATCAAAGATCATCACGTTGGATGATGATTTTGCTTTGCATAGCAGTTTAAAGCCATTGATGAAACTGTGGGAGCGATCGGAGCTCGCCTGGGTTCACGGCTTGGGTTACCCAAAACCTAATCGTTCACATTTCAAATCAATTGCGCTTTGGGAGACAGGCGGTGATGGTAGCGCCGACGGAGATCGTGGTTGGATAACTCATGATATTGAACATGCTTATGGGCAGCGTATAACCGATGCGCATGGTATTAGCTTGGTTGATGACATGGCTTTATTTGATAGCCCGGCTGGTCGATGGTTATCAATGAAATCGGCAAGCCAACTTTTGCAAGCCGAGTACAATCCAAGCGAAAGCGAAGGGTTTTCTAACCCCTTGTTGCAACAAGTTGAGCAACAGAGCCGTGAGTTGGAATCGATGTTGGCCAGTTTATCTAGCAAACTCGACGAGGCGCCGGAAGTTAAACGCATGCCAAAAACAGGGCTGGGTGCGCAACTAGCCGAAGTCATACGGTTGATTCGTGCCGGGCTGGACACACCAGTGTATCGAGTTAGGATCGGCGGGTTTGATACGCACGAAAATCAACTGGGTCGTCATGCCCGAATTCTTGCTGAGCTTGGCAAAGCCGTCTCGGCTACTCGCTTTGTACTTAAGCAAGATAAAGAATGGGAAAACACGCTTATCGTTAGCTACTCTGAGTTTGGGCGGCGTGCTACGGAAAACAAGTCCGGCGGCACCGATCACGGCACTGCTGCACCTCATTTTTTAGCTGGCGGTGCTCTGAACGGTGGGCTATTTGGCCGTTCGCCCGATCTAGCTGGTCTGGTTGATGGCGACCCAGAACATACGATGGATTACCGTAGTCTCTACGAGCAGGTGCTCTCAGGTTGGTTTGAAATTGGTCAGAATCGTTTTTCTGGGTATCGAAACCAAGCACTCCGGGGTATCTTCAAAACAGCTTAATTGGCTCATATTGGTCGCCTGCCTGTCCAAGAAATGGCTCACTCTGGTGGATATAGGTCTATTTCTGGGATTTACATCCTGAGGCTGGATGATTAAAATAGGGGCGATAAATTACCGCCTCAGGCCAGTCCAATCCACACGTTCACTATCAGTTTCGAATACCTCACCAACACACTCAAGGCTCTTAGCGCATGATCGATTTACATCGATCTGGCAAAGAAGCTGTTGTCATCGAAAACCTACATAAGCAGTTTGACGATTTGAAGGTACTCAAAGGCGTATCTTTGCATGCTAATGAAGGCGATGTGTTGTCCATCATCGGCGCCAGTGGTTCTGGCAAAAGTACCTTGCTACGTTGCATCAATTTGTTAGAGATGCCAACTAGCGGTGACTTGCGAGTGGGTGGTGAACAAATTGAATTTACTGAAAAGCGTGGCGTACGCGTGCCTAAGCATATGCGTCAGGTTGAAAAGATGCGATCGCGTTTAGGCATGGTGTTTCAAAATTTTAATTTGTGGGCGCATATGACTGTGCTCCAAAACGTGATGGAAGTCCCAGTTCATGTTTTGAAAGTACCCAAAGCCGAAGCGCGTGAGCGTGCTGAAGCGGTACTTGAGCGTGTCGGCCTATCAGACAAGCGCGATCAGTACCCAGCGTATTTGTCGGGCGGACAACAACAACGCGCCGCAATTGCACGTGCATTGGCTATAGAGCCGCGTGTTATGCTATTTGACGAGCCTACATCTGCTCTAGATCCTGAGCTAGTAGGAGAAGTATTAAAAGTTATTCAGGATCTTGCCAACGAAGGCAGAACCATGATTTTGGTAACACACGAAATGAAGTTTGCTCGTGATGTATCTAACCAAGTGTTGTTTCTACACAAAGGCTTGGTCGAAGAAGAGGGCACACCGCAGCAAGTGTTTTACGAAACTAAAAGTGAAAGATGCAAAGCGTTTGTATCATCAATTCATTAGTGGTCTGCCGGCTACAACTATCACGTTACTAGGAGAAATTCTCAATGCAACACACGTTAAAATCTGCACTTAAGTCTACAGTGCTAGCAGCAAGTTTAATCATGGTCAGTGGCCTTTCAATGGCTGAGATTCGTCTCGGTGTTGATACTGCTCCATACCCTCCGTTCTCGCAAGTTAATGCCTCTGGCGAGCTAGTTGGTTGGGAAATCGAAATTGGCAACGCACTTTGCGAAGTCATGAAAGAAGAATGCGTATGGACGCCAATCGCATGGGACGGAATCATCCCAGCACTCGTGGCTAAGAAGATCGACGCAATCGTTGGTTCTATGTCAATCACTGAAGAACGCATGAAAACTATTTCGTTTTCTGACAAGTACTACAACACACCAGCAGCGCTTGTAGCGGCGAAGTCTAGCGGCGACATGGATGGATCTCCTGAAAGTGTTAAAGGAAAAATCATCGGTGTACAAGTATCAACTACTCACCAAAACTACACTGAAGCCACTTATGCCGAGATGGCTGACTCAATCAAAACTTATCAAGCATTTGATGAGCACAACCAAGATTTAGTCTCTGGCCGTATTGACGCAGTGGTTGGTGACTCCTTAGCGATGGCGCCATTTTTAGAAAGCGCTGAAGGCCAAGCTTTTGAAATCAAAGCAACATTAAGCGACACGGCAATTTTTGGTGCAGGCGCCGGTGCTGGCATTCGTAAAGAAGATAACGAATTGCGTGAAAAATTTAACGCAGCAATCAAAGAAATTCGCGATAACGGTACCTATGCTGAAATCTCGAAGAAGTACTTCAACTTCGACATATACGGCGAATAGTCACAATAAGTTGATACACGTTTATAGCCCGGCTTAGGCCGGGCTTATTCGTATTTGATGCTAGATTTATTCCCCAATTTGCATTATTTGTCCTTCGGCGAGGGTGGCTGGGGCATGAATATGTTGCGCGGCTTAGTTAGCACGCTGCAAATAGCCTTGGGCGCTTACGCGCTTGGTTTGACGATCGGTTTGGCGGGCGCGCTCGGCAAAATTCACGGTGGTCCGATAACCAAATTACTCTTAGAAATCTATACAACGTTGATCAGGGCCGTGCCTGAGTTAGTGTTGATTTTGCTGCTTTACTATGCGGGTACGGCAGCCCTTAATAGTCTGTTGGAATGGATGGGTCAAAAGCCTGTTGATATTTCAGGCTTAGTGGCAGGCATATTAGTGCTCGGCATTGTCATGGGCGCGTACTCCACTGAAGTTATTCGGGGAGCTATGCGTGCAATACCTCGCGGGCAGATAGAAGCCGCTCAAGCGTATGGCATGTCTCGCATTACGCTACTCAAACGCATTACCATTCCAGCGATGATCCCCTTTGCGATACCTGGCTTATCTAACTTGTGGTTGATCGTCATGAAAGATACAGCGCTGCTGGCTGTGGTGGGGTTTACCGAGCTGGCAATGACGACACGCCAAGCCGCCGGTATTACGCGCTCTTATCTCATGTTCTACATCGCTGCAGGTTGCTTGTACCTGTTACTCACGTTGTTGTCTAACATGATATTTAGACGCCTAGAAAAACGTGCGCGCCGCGGTCAGCCGGAGCTTACCTAGATGCGGTGGGATTGGATACCAACCTATTGGCCTGATTTTGTCGATGGCTTGATAATCACGCTGCAGTTACTATCGATGTCGATCATCATCGGTATGTTCTTCGCTATTCCGATTGGTTTGGTGCAGGTTACTGGGCCGCGATGGTTAGGGCGTATCGCTCAAGGCTTTTGTACCGTCGTGCGGGGTACACCTCTATTAATACAACTGTGGTTACTCTATTACGGTTTAGGATCGCTATTCCCGTCTATGCCGTGGATACGTGAGAGTTGGATGTGGCCGTACTTACGTGATGCATTTCCATATGCCTTGCTAGCGTTTTCAATAAGCGTGGCAGGCTATGAAGGCGAAGTGATGCGCGGCGCCTTTAAGAGTGTGCCAAAAGGTGAGTTAGAAGCGGCACGATCATTTGGGATGAGCCGGTTTACGATACTGCGGCGTATCTGGTTGCCACGTGCGTTTCAAAACGTGTTGCCTACCCTGGCAGGTGAGTTTGTATTAACGCTTAAGGCTACGCCACTAGCAGCAACCATTACGGTGTTTGATGTTTATGGTGTGGGAACGATGGTGCGGCAAGAAACCTACCGTATTTATGAACCGCTGCTATTTATAGCAGGCATTTATATTGTACTAACCGGTATCATCGTATTGTTTTTCCGTTGGTTGGAAAATCGAGTACCACGCGCAGTTTAGTGCAAAACGGCTTACGCTAGGCTTTTAACAAATTTCTGAATTTGCTTGCAAGCTGTTGCAAGCTTGTCGTCATCCACACACAATCCAATCCGCACTAGGTATTTGCCAGTAGGCCCAAACCCTACACACGGAAGTACAGCGACTGCGTGTTTTTCTAATAGCTGCATGGCAAAATCAAGGGCGGTTAGTTTGAGAGGTTCCACATCAACAATGATAAACATGCCCATGCCGGTATCGTGAATAACGGCAGGTGCGATATCGCCCATTTCAGTTAATGCCACGTGGCGCCGTTTATCGAGAAGCTCGCGCACTAATAATGGGGTATTAGTTGATTGCTCTATCGCGACAATAGCTGCATCCATAATAAATGGAGCTAAGCCGTAGTGCATGCACATGGATAGGTTTGCTAGGTGCCCTGATAGTTCCTTCGGGGCAATGGCCCAACCCATACGCCAGCCGGTCATGCGATGAGATTTAGATAAGCTGCCCACGGTAATGAGTAGCTTGTCAGCGCCCGGAATATTTTGTGGGTGGCTCAGTAATGCAGGGTCAACAATATCAGTATAAACGGCGTCGATTAGCAGCCAGATATTGTGCTTTATACAGGCATCAATAATGGTTTGATATTGCTCCATCGAATAAGCTTGGCCCATTGGGTTATTCGGCGCATTCAATACAATCAAGCGTGTGTTTTTGCTTATCGCCGCTAGTAGTTGCTCTACGTGTAGTTGGTAGCTGTTGGCTGCGAGCAGCGGCACTTCGATAATGGTTGCACCTGTTGCTGCAAATGTTGTGCTGTATGTGGTGTAGTACGGTTCAAGCATCAACACTTCATCACCAGCTTCTAGCAACACTTGCGCGACCGAAAACAAGGCGTTTTGAGCACCAGCAAAAACAGTGGCGTTGTCAATACTGACGGCTTGTCCGGTTAGCTTTTCGTGATACTTAGTTAAAGCTATACGTAATTCATCGCTGCCGCTGGCTTGGGTGTAGTGGTGGCGTCCGTTTTTTAGGCTTTCTATCGCGGCATCCACAATAACGGCGGGTGTTACCTCATCTGCCTCTTGGCCAATGCTTAAAAAAACAATATCTTCCCCGTTGGCTTCACGTATTAATGCAAGCTCGTGCACTGCCCAAGGGTCGGGTGCCGAAGGGTCATCGCCGGGTGCGACACGCTGTACTAGTGATGAGTATTTCATCCCCGGAGTATAAACCAGCTGATGCTTAGAGTTGTGGATCAAAGGCCGACAGTTGATAGGGCACGGCTGTGTCAGCTATCTTGTTTGGAGTATCAATAGCGGCTCTGGCAAACGGCACAGGGTCGGCAGTTAATACAAGCCTGAGTGGCCCTCCAACAGTAGCGGCATTAAACGGATAACAAGTGATTAGCACTAAGCCTGCTTGTGTAGGGTTTAACGCAACTGATTGAGTACGTGAATCAATTATCTGGTGCTGGTTTATTTGGTATTGCTGTGATTGGCCTTGAATATTTTGTAACCAAATACGCGTGCCTGGCTCAATTTCCTCTAGTATCGATAAATGTGTATCACGATGCCCACCAATAGCGATAGCTTGATCACTGAGTTTGTCTGGATTACCCGCAACTAAGCCTGGGCCAAATGCTAATGCTTCGCCTGATGCGTTGGATAACACGATAAATGATTCTCCCAGGCTTGGGATACTTAAACGGGCTACGGGTGATGTATCAGCCCAGGGCCATGCTTTGTCGGGTGTTTGGGTATCGATGCTACGCTGCCACGCGCTGTTGAGTAGCCATTGCGCTATCACTGCCTTACCGCTAATCCATGCTGATTGTCCGCCACTAAAGAGGGATGCCATTAACATAAGTATGCTGCCTGTTACGAGGATGGTTTTGATCATGCTGCCCGACCTGGCTGGATGCTCATGGCGCTAAGCTTCCAAGCAGCCCACCACATGAGTATTCCCATTGCACCAAACAACACGCTGAGTGCAGCCAGCGTATCGCTGGCTGCTGAGCCCATTGGTATTAGCACTGATTGCATTGCAGCGCCTGCTGGCATCAAATTGGCAACATGAGCCACGGATAAATCGTCAGCGGCGGGGCGCGCGGGTTCTTGCTCTACACCAATGAAGCTGGTGTATTGACTGACTAAAGAAAACGCTAATGCTGTATTGGTAATTTCAGCCTTATTCTTTTCGGGCTTGTCGCTTATGCGTTGCTCATCAGCTAGGTTGGTAATTTTTTTCCGCGCCCAGTGTCGAGCGATCGAACTAACCGTGCTATCAGCGCTTGCTGGGATGGGTAGGCTTTGTTGCCATAACTCACCGGCTTGCGAAGCTTGTAGGTTTATGCCCGTAACCGCTTCATCGATTTTAGCGACCAGCATTAGTGGTTGGTCTTGGTAGAGATCAGGAAGTGGGTTCGGATAAAACTCACCATCACCTCCTTCAAAGGTTAATTCAAACTGAGTTAACACGGGGTGCTCAAGCTTTTGCAACAAGGTATCCATTTTTTCCTGAACCTGAGCGATGTTCATAATCGACAAACTGGTACCGCGCCCAACTTCGGCCGCCTTTTCTAAAAAGAATCGATTAGGCGCTGAACCGATGCCGACCGTAAACAAACGATTGTTGCTGATATTGCGATTAATGATTTTCAGTAGTTCGTCTTCATAGCCAACGCTGCCATCTGTGACAAAAACCAACTGGCGCAAACGATCAGGGTCTTCGCTTTTTAGTGCAAAATTTAAAGCTTCGTGCATTTCCGTGCCGCCATCAGCGCTTAACTTACGAATAAAACGTGTTGCTTTGGCGATGTTAGTGGCGTCGGCGATTAACGCTGTACTAAATAAGCTCGTGGCGTTGTTGTCGAAGGCGATAATATTAAAATGGTCATTCGTGTCAAGGCCATCCAGCGCGCTTAGTACAGCGCGTTTTGCTGCGCGCATTGGATCACCGGCCATTGATCCAGACTTATCGAGAATCAATATGAGCTCGCGGTTAGATTTTTGGATATTCGTAGTATCGCTTGGTGGCGGTAGCATCAGCTGCATGTAGCGCTCGCCCGAAAAATCGGTGGTGAACACGCTACCCAAAACCGCTTGAGCGCTTGATGCAGGCCAGCTCAGTACTAAATCACGATCCATCGGAGAATCAAATAAGGTAACTGCGGTGCCGTTGTATTCGATCTTGTGAGTCGTGCTGCTAACTGCAAAGATCGATTCGATGGGTTCGATGCGTGCGTTGAGCGTGAGTGCCGGCCCTGCAATATCGTCACTATGAGCGACAGGTCCAGTAATATCGGTAGCATCAGGTGTATCGACATTGGTATAACGAGGTGTATATGTGGTGGGTAACAGCAAGTTGAATTGTGCGTTTTCAAAATGCACGGGTAACATGATTTCAAGGCGTACGCTAATTAACGCGCCTGGCTCTATATTAGCAACGCGGGCCGTAAACATATTAGGGCGTTGTTGCTCTACTAGGGTGGCAACTTGGCCAGATTCTTTGGCTTCTTTGTAGGTTTTCTTGGCATTTTCTTTTGTTTTTATTTCGCCTACGATAGTACGATTGCCCACCTGAATAGTCATAGCGTGTACGGCAGCGTCAATCGGTAGTGGAAACATATACACGCCTTCCAACCATTCGTCACTGGTATTGGTAAATTGTTGACTCAATACCATATCCGCCAATAAGCCGTTAACGTCAAGTTCTATTTCGGTGTTCATAAGTACGGCATCGGTGTTGATACCATTGCCGCGTAGTTGCAAAATACCGCTTCCAACAGGTGAGTCAGCAGCGCCCTCGCTGTCCCAGTTGCTTGAAGCCTGGTGTGTAGACGATTGCGAATGAGTAATTTGATTGGCGGAAAGCGGGTTGAAGCTCACAAGACAATAAAGTGCCACTGCGATTGCGAACCAGGACGAACGATTAACGGTATGATGCATGACTGAATCCTCTATAAGTTTTGTCATTACACCCTTTTCATCTGTCTGCACAAGGACAGACAGGGGATCATTCAGGAGCAATTCGGACGAATTATGACAACCACCTCTACAGGCCCAGCTAGCAAAAAAACAATTGTGTTAGTTGAAGACGAAGCAGCATTACGTGAAAACTATCGCTTAGCGCTAGAGAAGGCTGGCTACGATGTACATGATTTTTCACAAAGTGATACTGCGATTAAACATGTCACTGCCCGAATGCCCGATCTAGCGATTATTGATATTGGATTGGGTAATGACCCGGAAGCGGGATTCGGTTTGTGTCAGCAACTTAGAGCCTTATCGGCGAAACTACCTATACTTTTTTTAACTGCTCGTGACAGTGAACTGGACGTGATATCTGGCCTTCGACTTGGCGCTGATGATTACTTAACAAAAGACATTAGCCTTGCGCATTTAATTGTTCGAGTAAATACCTTGTTGCGAAGGGTTGAGGCTATGTCAGAACCAGATTCCCAACAGGAACAAGAAATTGGTCAACTCAGTTTAGATCAAAATAGATTGCATCTTAGTTGGCAGGGTTCTACTGTTGATCTAACCGTAACTGAATTTTGGTTGATTAATTGTTTAGTGAGTAATCCAGGACAGGTAAAAAGCCGACAGCAATTGATGTCAGCCGCTAACGTAGTGCTAGATGATCAAACCATCACTGCGCACGTGAAGCGTATTCGTAAAAAATTTGTAGCGCTTGATGATCAGTTTGATGCAATTCAAACGGTATACGGGCTTGGCTATCGTTGGGTCGTTGGCGCCTAGTAACTTCAGTGAAACTTCGTACGCAAATGTTTATGGTCGGCGTGTTGGCGTTGGCAGTACCGATAATTGGTTGGCAGAGTGTCAAGCAACTTGACACGTCGCTTAAGCAGTCGCGTATTGATGTACAAAATCTTAAAGTGGCGAATGCGCGCATTGCATTGGCTGAAGCGAGTGAGCTTCAAGCCTTACTCAATGATTCATCTGATACCGATGTTGAGCAAGATCTATTCGCACAAGATGCGCGTTACCCTTTATTTGTAGACGGTTACGACGACGACTGGCGGCACGTGACGGCAAGCCCAATCCAGTACGGCACCCTACAAACGTTTTCAGTCTCGGCGTCTGCCGAAAATCAATCGATGAGCTTACGTTTAGCCCAATACCGGGAACGCGTATTTATGTTTATTGATATTGCCGATGAGAGGATTGTTTATCACAAGCCTCCACGGCCCGTGTTTGATGCGGGTGAAAATGAAAGCCTAGACGAAAACCGCGTATTGATAAACGGTGATTCGGTTGAGCTGATAGTGCAGCACCCCAATGAAACACCGGCACACTATTTATTTAGAGCAATAGCGCCAGGAATATTAGCCCCTGTGCTGGGGTCTGATATGCATACCAGAGGGGTGACCGATGAATACCCCATGCCATTTTCACTACGCAATAAACGCAAGGGCGATGCAATTCATAATGTGAAGGCGTATTGGATTGCCACAGGGCGTGGAGTGCAATTAGAAGTACGGCTACCATCGCCACCTCGGGGCACGCGTATTGCCATTGCCTACCGTGATTTCGATGATGCTGGTGATGCGCCTGTCGCAGTGATTGGTGATTTTGACCCGAACGTGCTGCGTACTTATCGATGGCGTAATGCTGAGGTTAAATACCGATCACTGTTTCGAACTACCAAAGTTGCCAGCGAACGCTTAGCTCCCTTAGTTACTCCTGGCGTGCGTGCGCGGCTCTATGATATTCAGGGTAGATTAGTTGCGGATGTCAATTCCTTATACGAGACAGATCAGGATGACGAAGAAGTTGATCCAGCTAGTGGCGGGCTGCTCAATGCTGTTTTATTCAGGTTGTTTTCCTATTTTGTTACTGATGCTCCCACGGATGCTGGTTTCGATCGATCAATATCCGATTCGCAAACCGCTCGGTTTCATCTAGATGCCGAATCGATCAAATCATTAGGCAACAACCCAAAGACAAGTTTATATAACACGGCAGATAACGATAGGGTGCTGGGCACATTGCAATCGATAGGAGGTGATACACCCAATGGTTATCTGTTGTTCGAGTCTAATGAGGATCCGCGTACCACATACGCGAGCAGTCGTCTCGCACGTTTATTTAGTTTGTTAACGCTAGTAAGTGTGCTCACCGGGGGTATGCTGTTTGTTTATGCAACGATGTTGTCGCTGCGGATACGTAAACTATCACAGCAAGCGAGTAACGCAGTATCCAAAGACGGAAAAGTCGTGGGCTTGTCAGAAAGTACAGCAAAAGATGAGATCGGTGACTTGTCGAGAAATCTATCGTCATTGCTATCACGCTCAGCTAACTACACGCATTACCTAGAGGCCTTATCAAGCCGCCTATCCCATGAGTTGCGTACACCGCTAAGTGTTGTAAAAACATCCATTGAAAATCTAGATCGTGAACAGCTAGATGCTCAATCGCTAACGTTAATCGACCGAGCCAATAGCGGAGCCGATCAATTGGGTTCGATTATCAAAGCTCTAGTCGAATCAACGAGGCTAGAACAAACCGTTCAGCAGACTCAAATGGAACAAATTGATTTATCGGAATGGTTTGATGCTCAGCATCAACGCTATCAGCAAATCTACCCGGGCAACGCCATCAGTATGGAAAATTCACTGGGTACGCCTTTTTCTTATCAAGCATCTCCAGAGTTATTAGAGCAAGCCATGGATAAACTAGTAGCTAATGCGGTAGGTTTTGCGAAAGACGGTAAGGTGCGTTTGCTCCTGCAAGTGGCGGATGCGGGTAATTCACTCGCATTAACGGTTGCTAACAAGGGTGAGCCGATAATAGAAGAAAAGCTCTCTCAACTTTTTGATCCAATGTTCAGTGAACGTGTTGAGCCAGATGGCGAACTCCATCTTGGATTGGGTTTATATATCGTGCGCATGATTGCGGAGGCCCACGGAGGCAATGCGTTTGCCGCTAACAACCCTCCAGAGGTGTGGTTTGGGTTTAAGTTGCCTGTTGAATAACGATGGGATCAATGTTTAGAAATAAATTCATATGGATATCAGCCTTAGCCTCAATGGCTGTGCCTTTGGGCATTATGCTTGTATTGTATTTGAGTGGTATTGGTGCTTACAGTGAGGCTGAGGCCCAAGGGTTTGTCACAACGCTAGCTGTGTTTCCGTTTATCTATCTGTTTCAGGCCTTGGTTTACTCGATGCTTGGCAATAGCCAACTTAGAAGAGCTAAGCCCTCACTTGTATTTGGTAGTTTGGTTGGCGCTTGTTTTGCAATACCTTTTACCTTGTTGGCCGTAGTTATTCAAAGTGCAGCCGGTGCACCGTTTGCCACGGCTGTACTAGGCTCTATGGTATTGATGTTTCTTCCGCTGTGGTTGAGTTTTACCCTTGGCGCGGCAGTGCAGTGTCATTTTATACGGCGGGATTAATCATTTGGGAATGGAGATAGTGCAATGACAGCAAATGAAATCATTATGTTCATCAGCGATCTACCTTGGTGGGTATGGGTAGGGTTATTTTTGGCGGTCGCTATTCTCACCGGGGATACAAAAAAGTGGGAATACGAAGTTAAGTTTCCGTTAAGAGAAGGTATAGGTCGAGGTGAAATAGAATTAAAGCATTATAAGAAAAAAGGAACAATGCTTGAAGTTAAGTTACAGTTAGAGCAAAGCTATCGTAATAGGGAAGTCAGGGTTTATTTAAATAATAATTTGATTCACACTATCTTGGCGGATCAGAACACGGGTAATTACTTGCGAGCTACCCACAAGGTAGAGTTACGCCAGCCAAAGGAAGGGGACGACATAAGGGTTGAAATCGGCGCTGATGATGTATTTAGTGGCCCCTTAGTTTTGGACTAAACACCTAGGCTCATATTTTAAGAATACTAGCGCTAGGCACCATGCGATGTAGCGCCAATATGCTCTGCTTGTTAGCGCAACATGCTATTGATGGTTTTCTCTATTCCTGCTAGCGCAGCTTCGTCTGTAAATTCACCACCCTCATTGATCTTGTCATAGGCGTTGCCCACCGCTGTTTGATGGGGCATAACATTGACACCCATGTTGCTGAGCAATATGCGCAAGGGTGGTAGCCCTCGTATGCCGCCCAAGCCGCCTGGTGAAACAGATGCCAGGCCGGCCACTTTGCCCTGATAAGCCGATAAGTTGGCCTCGTTTTCGGAATGTGGCCGGGAGATCCAATCAATGGTGTTCTTTAACAGAGGGCTGAATGAGCTGTTGTACTCTGGCGACACAATGAAGAAGCCGTCAGCGGCCGTGAACATGGCTTTAAGCGTCTTTGCGTGCTCAGGTAAGCCAAGGTCGTTTTCTTCATCGCCGTTGTATAAGGGCATGCTGTAGTCCGCTAAATCGATAAATTGCCCATCTGCTCCCGCGGCGTTAACAATGCCAGCAACCTGCTTGGCCAATTGCTTGTTTAGCGACTGTTTTCGAGCACTTCCGGCAAAACACAGTAGCGTTTTTTTCGACATTGATTTGACTCCTTCTGGTGACTAGCGTGATGTTGGGCGTAGCTGCATGTGAGACAATAACGCCATGGAAAATAGCGCTAAAACGAATACCGATACCATCGCCGATGCCATCGCCGATACCATCATTGAGATAAAGGGTTTGGGTAAAACCTACTCGGGTGGGCAGGTTGCGCTCAATGATATCAACTTAGATATTAGAGAGGGTGAAATTCTGGCTCTGCTTGGCCCTAATGGAGCGGGTAAAACCACACTCATTTCGGCCATTTGTGGATTGGTCTCGCCTACCAGTGGCACAGTTACAGTGGCAGGTTTTGATATTAAAAAAGATTACCGCCAAACTCGCGAGTTGATCGGTTTGGTGCCACAAGAGCTCACCTTGGGTGCGTTCGAGTTAGTGGTCAACACGGTTAATCTCAGTCGCGGGTTGTTTGGTAAAAAACCGGATGAGCAATACATCGATTCTATTCTTGAAAAACTCACATTAAGTGATAAGAAAAATGCGATGGTGCAACAACTCTCAGGCGGCATGAAGCGACGCGTGTTAATTGCGAAAGCTTTAGCACATCAGCCACGCATTCTTTTTTTAGATGAACCTACGGCCGGTGTTGATGTTGAACTACGTAAGGATATGTGGGCACTGGTGGAAGAGTTACGTCGTGATGGTGTGACCATAATACTCACAACACACTATATAGAAGAGGCTGAAGAGATAGCTGACAGGGTAGGTGTGATTAATAATGGTCAACTTATGCTACTTGAAGACAAAGCTACGCTCATGCAAAAAATGGGTAATAAACAATTGGTAGTGGAGCTTAAAGATGCGATCGATGAAATACCTGAGAGCCTAGCTCACTACAAACTTGGCCTATCAGCTGATGGTACCAAGCTAACTTACCATTACGACATTAAAAGTGAGCGAACCGGTATTACGGGTTTATTGGGTGATCTAGGCAAGGCTGGTTTATCGTTTAAAGATCTCGCCACGTCGCAATCGTCGCTTGAAGATATCTTTGTCGAACTCGTTGGGGCACAGTCATGAACATCGAAGCCGTCAAGGCCATCTACTTTGCCGAAATGCGGCGCACGCGCAATACACTGTTGCAAAGCATCGCATCTCCAGTGATATCCACAGCGCTCTATTTTGTCGTTTTTGGGTCCGCAATTGGTTCTCGGATTCAGTCGGTAGATGGTGTTCCATATGGGTTGTTTATCGTACCCGGCTTGATGATGTTGTCGTTGCTGACGCAAAGCATCTCGAATGCGTCGTTCGGTATCTTTTTTCCCAAATTTACTGGCACTATCTACGAAATAATGTCGGCACCCATTTCGCATTTTGAAATTATTCTGGGTTACGTGGGAGCCGCTGCAACCAAATCGTTCATTATCGGCAGTATCATCCTCGTTACGGCGGCTTTCTTTGTCGAACTAAGGATTGCTCATCCGGTTTGGATGATGGCGTTTTTTCTACTGACCTGCGTCACGTTTAGTTTGTTCGGTTTTATTATTGGCCTGTGGGCAGATAATTTTGAAAAGTTGCAGCTCATTCCGCTACTGGTGATTACACCGCTAGTGTTTTTAGGGGGCAGTTTTTATTCGGTCAGTATGTTGCCTGAGTTCTGGCAAAAGGTTTCGTTAATGAACCCGGTGCTGTATTTAATCAGCGGGTTTCGTTGGAGTTTTTTTGAAGTTTCGGATGTCAGTGTAACCACAAGCTTAGCGATGATCGTTATGTTTTTGGTGGTGTGCCTCACCATTGTGTGGTGGATGTTTAAAACGGGATACAAGATAAAGCCGTAAGTGCTGAGCGCTTTGGCTGCTAACAATTTATATTTATAGTTGAGGTTCTACCATGTCCGATAATTTGGATACGTTTTTTAAAGGCTCACTCGCCGATTCCGATCCAGCAATCCAAAAAGCGATTGATTTAGAATTAGGGCGGCAACGTCACGAGATCGAACTAATCGCATCTGAAAACATTGTCTCTGCTGCTGTTATGGAAGCACAGGGTTCTGTGATGACGAACAAGTACGCCGAAGGCTATCCAGGTAAGCGTTACTACGGTGGTTGTGAGCACGTTGATACAGCGGAGACACTAGCCATCGAACGCGCTAAAGAGCTCTTCAATTGTGCATACGTTAATGTACAGCCTAACTCGGGTTCACAAGCTAACCAAGCGGTGTTCTTCGCATTGATGCAGCCGGGCGATACCTATATGGGTCTTAACCTTGCAGCCGGTGGTCACCTTACTCATGGTTCACCTGTTAACCAATCAGGTAAATGGTTTAACGTGGTGCCTTATGGTGTCGATGAAAAAACTCACCTAATTGATTTTGAAGAGCTGGCTGCGACGGCTCGCGAGTGCAAGCCGAAGATGATTATTGCCGGTGGTTCGGCGTATCCTCGTGCTATCGATTTTGCAAAGTTCCGTGCGATTGCTGATGAAGTGGGCGCCTACCTTATGGTTGATATGGCTCACTTTGCTGGCCTTGTTGCTGGTGGCCAACATTCAAACCCATTGGATCACGCTCATGTGTGCACAACCACGACACACAAAACCTTGCGTGGCCCTCGTGGCGGTATGATCTTGTGTAACGATCTAGACCTTGGCAAGAAATTCAACTCTGCGGTATTTCCTGGTTTGCAGGGTGGTCCGTTAATGCACGTGATCGCTGCCAAAGCGGTTGCCTTTGGTGAAGCGCTACAACCGGGCTTTAAGGCATACCAAAAGGCCGTAGTGGATAACGCAGCAGTACTAGCCGAAGGCTTAGCCAAAGGCGGCCTTGATATGGTTTCCGGTGGTACAGATACTCACGTTATGCTGGTTGATCTACGTCCTAAAGATGTCACGGGTAAAGCGGCAGAGGCGGCCCTTGGGCGTGCGTTGATTACTTGCAATAAAAACTCAGTACCGTTTGATACAGCATCACCCTTTGTCACATCTGGCGTACGATTGGGTACACCTGCCGGTACATCACGTGGTTTTGGTACGGCTGAATTTGCGGAGATTGCTGACCTGATTTTAGAGGTGATCGATGGTCTGTCTAAAAACGGCGAAGAAGGTAACGGTGCAGTAGAAGCAGCGGTTGCTGAGAAGGTTAAAGCACTAACGGGTAAATTTCCTATTTACGCTTAGTTAAAAGCTTGTAGCCGGTGGGTTCTCCATCGGCTGCTGGTGTTATTGTCTTCTCGACTATCTAGCCCATCCCCTCGCGCTGTCACCATCTATCCAAGTCCAAAACTGTGCTCAAGTCGAGCTTATTCAGGCCGATAAATCAGCTATCACCTTAGTTAGGCTCTTTGTAGAGTAGGTCAACATGACGCCTGAATTTAAAAAGAATCTAGAATTTCGAATCATACTTTTAAAAGATTTTTATGAGCATTCGAAACGCAGCATGATGCTGGTTCTAACGCTGATTGCAGGCGTCGGTTTTTTTGTCGTGGTTCCATCAATCGCTGTTGGTGAGCCTCGGTATATCAATGCAGCTATTGTAGAGCTGGGCGATCCATCTACTGGAGGTAAAGAGTATTTAGTGGTTAAGACTGAAGAAGGGCGCGAACTGATTGTAAAGGTGCTGGACACAAAAAAAGTCGGTGAAGAGATAACGCTTGAAGTGCGAGATCGGCTGTTTCTTTACGGGCCTACCTATAAAGTCTATAAGTAAAATTTAATGTCAGGCTTGTGAACGCCCACGGATTGGAGTCATGGTTTAGGCTCAACATCACCCGCACGATCAATCGTATTGCTCAGCATAATTACCGGCACTAAGCCTACCAAAACAATGAGCAAGGCGTAGAGTGCGCTTTCACCTATTAACTCATCCGATGCATATTGATAAACCTGCGTGGCGAGCGTTTCAAAGTTAAATGGTCTTAACACTAATGTAGCGGGTAGTTCTTTCATACAATCGACAAAAACTACCAGAGCGGCGGTAATGACGCCACCGCGCATAAGCGGTAAATGAATTCTAAATAATATGTTGCTATGTGATTTTCCCAGCGAGCGTGCAGCATCATCCATGCTAGGGCTGATTTTTTTCATACTGGCATCGATAGAGCCATAAGCCACTGCTAAAAATCGCACGGTATAGGCAAACACAAGCGCGAATAGTGTGCCGCTGAGTAATAAGCCGGTTGAAAAACCAAACCACTCTCTTGCAAGTGCATCTACTCGGTTATCAACAGCCGCGAAGGGGATCATCACTCCAATAGCCAATACCGCGCCTGGTACTGCATAGCCCAAACTAGCTATGCTGATGCTACTTTGCATCCAGCGGGTAGGGTGGAGCCGCTTGGCGTAGCTTAGAAACACGCCAATCGATACGGCGCACAGAGCGGCAACGGCTGACAGCATCACACTGTTTATGGCGGTCCTTCTAAAGTTTTCATCCCACGATACATCAAAGTAGATCACTGCATACTTGGCAAGCACGATAGCTGGTACGACGAAGCCCAGCAGCACAGGTAAGCCACACAACAGAAATGCCCAAAATGCTTTTGCACCTTGAAGCCTGACTCGCTTGGTTACCCTGAATCGACTAGCTGAGTGTTGGTAGTTTTGTTGGTTTCTCCGGCTGATTTTTTCAATACCAATTAGCACTATCACAAATAGCAGACACAGGCTGGCAATCTGCGCACCGCCACCTAGGTTGTTCATACTTAACCACACATCGTATAAACCCACAGATAGTGTACTGACGGCGAAGTAATCCACTGTACCGTAGTCATTTAGTGTCTCCATTAGCACCAAAGCGATGCCAACCATTATGGCTGGGCGCGCCATCGGTAAGGCGACCTTGTAAAATCGAGCGCTTCGATTAGCGCCTAATGCTCGGGCAGCTTCTAAAACCGAAGCGGATTGCTCTACAAACGCAGAACGTGCAAGTAAATAGACGTAAGGATAGAGTACCAACACCATCATAATGATCGCGCCGGGTAGCGTGCGGATAGCGGGAAAGTAATACTCGGATGCTAACTTCCAACCAAATACACTGCGCAATGTTGACTGCACGGGGCCCGCATATTCCAGCAGGTCGGTATATACATAGGCGATAACATAGGCGGGCACAGCAAATGGGAGTAGCAGTAGCCATTTTAAATAGGATCTGGCTGGAAACTCAAAATGAGTAATCAACCAAGCCGTGCTCACCCCGAGTAACGTCGTGCCAATACCTACGCCTAACATCAGCAGCAGGGTATTAATAATGTAATTGGTGAGGACTGTATCGAGTAAGTGTGGCCAGATATTCTCGCTTGGATTTAACGCAAGAATCAATACAGAAATGAGCGGCAGGCAGACAACAGCTGCCAAAGTCACCGCAAAGATAGACCAACCGCTAATCCCACGGCGTATGCCTGTTTGGGGTGCGGGTTCGTAACCTGCAGGGTCATCTCCAAATGAGAGACCACCACCCCAAGCTACATGCGTCGATATGCGTTTGGGATCAGTTGTCGTATCCAACTCTATCAACCAACTTGCTTGCGAGTGCCCGTTGGGCGGCAATGTCACTCATTGACAGGGAGTCATAGTCAAAATCGCCCCAAGCGGCAACCATGTTGGATGCTTTCATATCTGTGCGAACCGGGTACTCGTGATTAACTTCGGCGTATAACGCTTGCGCCTCTTCACTCACTAAAAATTCCATTAGCATCAATGCATCCATTTTGTTGGGCGCGGATTTTGTCATTGATACGCCACTCACATTCATATGCGTACCATTGCCACCTTGATCTGGGAAGACAATACGCACAGTCTGTGCAGCGGGTGCTTGTTCAGGGTCGCTAAGCATCACACCCATATAGTACGAATTAACCACAGCCACATCACATTCGCCCTGAGCAATTGCTTTTATTTGTGCTCGATCGTTGCCCTGGGGCTTGCGTGCCAAATTTGTTTTTAAGTTGCTTAACCAAGTGGTTGTCGCTTCTTCGCCGTTGTGCGCCAACTGAGATGCAATCAGCGCAACCATGTAATCGTGTTTGCCACTGCGTGTACAGATACGGCCCTTAAGCGCTGGAGAGGCTAGATCTGCATAGCTTGTTAATTCATCTTCGGTGACGCGATCTTTCGCTACAACAATTAAGCGTGCGCGTGCGCTGATTCCAAACCAATGGTTATTGGCATCACGGAAATTAGCTGGGATGGTGTCGTTGAGTTTGTCTGATTCAATTGGCTGAGTTACGCCGGCTTCAACGCCCTGTAGCACACGACCAATATCTGATGTGATCAGTAGGTCAGCGGGGCTATTATTACCTTCATTGACTAGACGCTCAATCAAGCCTTTCTTAGCAAAAACGGTATTAACCTTAATGCCTGTTTGCTCTGTGAAAGCCTCGAACATGGGATCGATCAGGTAAGACTGACGATAGGAGTAAACGTTAACATCGGCGGCCACAGGCGCTGCCAATGGCATTGAAGCGCATAGCGCTAACACCTTAGCTAGACGTGGAAACAGCTTGTTAGTTGTTACTGGGTCCATGGTTGTCAATCGTTCTTGTGAGTAGTCTGGTAATCGTAATACGAATCATTCTCATTAACAACCACAAATTTTTCATGGGTTTTTAGCGTGATGAAGTGACGTTATCGCAGCGGAAGTTGGAATCCTACGGGTCTGAACACTGGTTTGTATTGATATGCATCAATCGCTGAGGGTTAAGGCGTTTCCGCGGTAACGTTTTTATCAAGTAGGGTGGTTATATTGGTAAGCGCAGACCTAAGGCCCATCGGCAACTAACTCTATCGAATCAGCCGTTCCGAGAAAACCGACATTTGAGGAACCGTATGCGTAGGTTATAAGGCCGATATAAACTTCCTCTCCAAAATGGGCCTGTTCGCCTGGGAAGTCTCCGTTACCGCGATAGGCAATCCAGTCATCTGCTTGTACGCCCGGCTCGTTGTTGGGTTGTTGCCAATACCAAGTCAGGGTACCGTTTGCGCTACCCACTACGCGTAAGTCAGCTCTGCCATTTGGAACAATGCCTTGGCCCGCATCATTAACTCTTGAACGTCCGTTGACCGTGTTCTTACCTTCAACCGTGAATGAGGTAGCGCCTCGATGACCTACGACAAAATGCGCACTATCTCGTAGCTCAAAGTCAAGTGCATGAACTTGAATGCCAGCAAACATAAAAACATTGGACGAAGATGAGTAATCATCGGGTTGAGGTGATACTTGAGAATCTTTTAAAGTGCCTATGCCAATATTTCGAACGATGTATTCGAACGGAAAAGTAATTCGTTTTGCGTCCAATCGTCCTTGTGCCTCGTGGAAGTGTAGCGTTATGTTGCTATCGTTATTTAGTAATGTCGCTTGGTAACGACCATTACTGCGTACGACATCGGGGAGCGAAGCTGCATTGTTAGTGGAGTAACCCAGTAGTGGGCCGTTACCATCGAACGAATCTGAGACCGTGTCTGTTTGGGTTGGAGTAGGGTCTGTTGGTTCGATAGTTTCTGTGGTTTCCTCTGTCTCTGTAGTTTCGGGTGGATCAACTGGATCAGTTTGTTCGGTTGTATCTACTGCTTGAGGAGTCTCAACGGGGTCAACTGCTTCGACGTTTTCTGTGTTCTCAACGACTTCTTCCGTTGCTTCGATTGCTGCGCCAATATTGCCGCTGTTGATCGTGTCGGTTGAGTCTGTGGTTGGTGTTGTATCTGGAGTGCTGCCGCCGCTGCTGCAGGCAATGGTAAAAAAGAGCGTACCCGTTAAAGCAATGGCACATGACAAGGTTGCCAGGCTTGTTGAAGGCATTCGAGCTTCAGGTGAGTACGATTGATCCATGAGGTTGAGCTCCCTTTCTTGCAAACGATAATGCAGACAAATTAAGAGGAGGGATCAAAGAACGTGCCAGTTAGCCTACCTCTCGTTCAATTCGCTTTCGCAGTATTCCGCGATTGGGTGCAAACAAAAATACCAGTACAAACAAGCCGGTCATGATCACGACAATCGTGGGGGCTGGTGCACTATCGATGTGGTAGCTCAGAATGATACCGACAAAGGTACAAACAGCCGCCACGATCATCGCTATTATTTGCATCCGCTCAAACCGATCACTGAGCATAAAAGCTATAGCGCCCGGAGCGATCAAAACTGCAATTACGAGGATGATACCTACCGCTTTCATCGAAGCTACGATCAATAGCGACAACATGGATAACAGGCCGTAATGGAGTAGTTTGGTGTTTAAACCAATGACAGACGCGTGAATATCATCGAACGAGAAAACCAGTAAGTCACGGCGTTTTACGAATATGGCAATGGTTACAAAGGAGCAAAGTATGGTTGTGCCAAGTACGTCACGCCAAGTTAAACCAAGGATGTCGCCAAACAAGACGTGATCAAGATGCAGTTCAGTTTCGATCTTGGTAAACATCACCACACCTAAGGCAAACAGTGCGCTAAACACAACACCCATTACGGTGTCTTCTTTAAGACGGCTGTTCTCGGTTATGTAGCCGGTGCTGATAGCGCAAAACAAACCGGTAGCAAACGCGCCAATTAGGTAGGGGATGCCGAGTAAGTAGGCGATAACAATGCCAGGCAACACAGCGTGCGATACAGCATCGCCCATCAGCGACCAACCTTTTAACACCAAGAACGATGATAGTTGTGCTGCAGAGATGGACACCACTAGACCGATGATCAATGCCTGCTGCATAAAATCCAGGCTTAACGGTTCTGTTAGCCATTGCATCATGGCTGATCCGTTTCTTGTAGACGTTGCTTTGCTTGGGAGCGGTTGGCGATTAAACCGTGTTTAGGTGCAAACACGAACGCGACTAGAAACACCGTAGATTGAAGCAACACAATTACGCCGCCAGTTGCACCGTCGACAAAGTAACTTAGGTAAGCGCCTACTGAGCTGGTGACTGTGCCAATGACTACGCTGATGATTAACAGGCGCGAGAAGCGATCGGTTAAAAGATAAGCGGTCGCACCGGGCGTTACGACCATAGCGATCACGAGAAAAGCCCCAACCGTTTGAAGAGCTGCAACAGTCGAAGCACTGAGCAGGGTAAAAAACAGAATCTTTAACCAGGTGGTGTTGAGTCCGACTGACTTTGCATGGGTTTCATCAAAAAACACCAGCATTAAGTCTTTCCAATACACGAACAAGGCGGTAAACGTAATACCACCAATGATCAGTATTTGTTTGGTATCAAACGGACTAATAGCCAGCACGTTACCAAACACGATGGTTTGAATGTTCACGGAGGTAGGTGATAGCGATGCCATAAACAACCCCAAACCAAAAAAACCGGTGAAGATCAAACCGATGACAGCATCAGTTTTTAAGGCTGAGCGTTGCGATATAAATAACATGGCGGCGGCTGCCAAGCCGCCCGAGATAAATGCGCCAAGCGAGTAGGGCAACCCCAACATATAGGCACCTGCAACACCCGGCACAACAGAATGGGAGAGTGCATCGCCAATTAGCGACCAGCCTTTGAGCATTAAGTATGCAGATAAAAAGGCGCATATTGCCCCTACTAGGCCACTGACCCAGATGGCATTAGTCATGTATTGATATTGAAACGGGATGAGTAGGGCGTCGAGCATAATCAATCAGCGGGTGGCTGTTCGTTTTCGCCATCGCCATCGCCATACAGCACGACCGGGCGCTCATCATCAGAGATAACGGTGACTTGTCGTTGATCGTCATCATCGTGTAGATCGGTGCCTGCCAATACGTGAAAACGCAAGGTGCCACCAAAGGCTTTTTCAAGATTCTTTTGGGTGAAAACGGTTTCGGTTTCACCGTAAGCGAGTACGGTGCGATTGATCAATACTACTTGGTCGCAAAACTGCGGAACACTGCCTAGGTTATGCGTTGATACCAACATCACGTGGCCTTCATCACGCAGGCCGCGTAGTAAATCAATGATGGCGTCTTCACTGCTCACATCGACCCCGGTGAAAGGTTCGTCCAATAAAATCACTTGGCCTTCTTGTGCCAATGCGCGTGCTAAAAACACCCGTTTTTTCTGGCCACCGGATAGTTCGCCGATTTGGCGCTCGCGGTATTCGGTCATGCCGACCCTGTCTAAGGCTTGGTCAACAATTTCCCGATCACGCTTTGAAGGGCGACGCATAAAGCCCATGTGGCCATAGCGGCCCATCATGACTACGTCTTCAACTAATACAGGGAAGTCCCAATCGACATCTTCGTTTTGCGGTACATAGGCAACGGTATTTCGTGCAAGCGTTTTACCCGCAGGTTGTCCTAATAATGAAACAGAGCCTTTAGTTAATGGCACAAAGCCCATAATGGCTTTAAACAGAGTTGATTTACCAGAGCCATTGACACCTACCAATGCGCAGATACTGGATTGCGGCACTTCAAAACTTGCATCCTTAAGTGCAACGTTTCCGTTGCGATAAACTACAGAAACCTTATTTGCGACAATGCCGGGAATGGTTGACGCATTAACTGCAGCGTCTTTGTTCATTGCGCAGAGCCTTCATGTTGTAAGCCATCAACAATGGTTTGAGTGGTAACTCGGAGTAAATCTAAGTAGCTAGGTACAGGGCCATCGCTTTTGCTCAAGGAATCGACATAGAGTATGCCGCCGTAGTGGCTACCGGTTTCGCGAGCGACTTGCCTAGCGGGTTTATCTGATACGGTGCTTTCGCTAAATACCGCCGAGATGTCTTCCGCTCGCACAGTATCGATGACTGCTTGAACTTGTTTGGGTGTGCCTTGCGCATCTGCGTTGATAGGCCATAGGAATAATTCTTTTAAGCCTAGGTCTCTTGCTAAATAACTAAACGCGCCCTCACTGGTCACTAACCAGCGTTTGCTCTCATCGATAGACGCGATTTTTGCTTTGAGAGGTTCGATCGCATCTGCTATTTCTTTTTTATACGCTTTAGCGTTGCTTTTGTAGGTATCAGCATTCGCTGGATCAGCCGTTGCCATTGCTGTAGTGATGTTATCGATATATATTTGGGCGTCAGTGGGGCTCATCCACGCATGGGGGTTGGGCTTGCCAGAGTATGGGCCCGAGTTGATACCCATCGGTACTATGCCTTCGGTCACCACCACTTGAGGTACGTCTTCTAAGTGAGACAGAAATTTATTAAACCATAGTTCAAGGTTTAGGCCGTTCCAAAGAATCAGATCAACGTTTTTAGCTTTGGCGATATCTTTAGGGGTCGGTTGGTAGTTATGTATTTCTGCACCGGGCTTAGTAACCGATAAAACGGTTGCCGTATCACCAGCGACATTACCTGCCATGTCCGCAATCACGGTGAAGGTTGTGAGCACGGTGAGTTTGCCGTCGTCATTTTTTTTAGGGGAATCACGATTGCAGCCGTGCAGCACCAACGCAGCCAGCACTAGCAGTGGTCCCATTTTGCGCAATGGGGCGGTCGTGCTGAACCCACGAATCGATGCGATGAAATTTTGCCAAATCTTAGCCATGGCTAAGTTTATGCTTTTGAGCTAAAAATACAAGTACTCTGAACAAAAGGACTCTGTATAATCTGGCACAAACCTGCAGAGCGTTTGACATGTCGTCGCCAGATCGTCCGTTACAGAACCCAAATCAGCAAGCGCAGGTGTTTGAGCGAGTGCGCCAGGCGCACCAGATGGAGGCGACAGAGGATTACGTCGAACTCATCGACGATTTAATCCGCACCCAGGGTGAGGCTAGATTAGTCGAAGTAGCAGAGCGCCTTGGTATCTCTCAACCCAGTGCTGGAAAAACCATTGCCCGGTTACAACGCGATGGTTATGTAACCAGTGAACCTTACCGGTCTATCTTTCTAACGGACAAAGGCAAGCAGCTAGCTGACAGCAGCCGTGCGCGCCATGATATCGTTTTTAAGTTTCTTCTCGCCATTGGCGTATCAGAGGAAACAGCCAAGCTGGACTCTGAAGGCCTAGAGCATCACGTCTCCGATGAAACCCTTGGTGTGTTCAAACGCATCATCAAACAACAAGTTAAAAAATGAACGAAATCACTATTGTTCGCCCCGACGATTGGCATGTGCACTTTCGCGACGGCGAAATGATGCGCACCGTGGTGCCAGAAACAGCTCGGCATTTTGGTCGGGCGATTGTTATGCCTAACCTAGTGCCGCCTGTCGTTACTCGTGCGGATGCTAATGCCTATCGAGGTAGGATAGAGGCTGCTTTAAAAGAGCAGGGTATGGAGGATCAGTTTAAACCGCTGATGACATTGTATTTAACCGAGCAAACTGATCCTAATGATGTTGTCGACGCAGCAGCTTCGGGTGATGTGCAGGCCGTTAAATTGTATCCAGCGGGTGCGACAACGAACTCTGCTTCCGGTGTCGCTAATCTTGATAAGGTTATGCCGGTGCTTGAAGCGATGGCTGAGAATGGTATTGTGCTTTGTGTGCATGGCGAAGTGACTAACCCCGATGTAGATATCTTTGATCGTGAAGCCCGATTTATTGAGGATGTCTTGCAACCACTGCGTAGAAGGTTGCCAAGCTTGCGAGTGGTTATGGAACACATCACCACGAAGCATGGAGCCGATTACGTATCATCTGAAGAGACTAATCTTGCTGCCACTATTACACCGCAGCACTTGCTGTTAAATCGCAATCATATGTTAGTGGGCGGTATACGGCCTCATTACTATTGTTTGCCTATCCTCAAACGTGAAGAGCATCGTAAAGCCCTAGTGGATGTTGCTTGTAGTGGTGATAGTCGATTTTTTCTAGGCACTGATAGCGCACCACACGAAAAGCACACAAAAGAGAACAGCTGCGGTTGTGCAGGTGTGTTTAATTCCACCGTAACGATGGCGTGTATGGCGCAATTGTTTGAACAGCAAAAATCGTTGGATATGCTCGAAGCGTTTTGCTCTAAAAACGGGCCAGCCTATTATGGTTTGCCAGTTAACGATACGACCATTACGCTACGCCGTAGTGCAAAGCCTGTGAAGTTGCCTAAGCATGTTAAACACGGTGATATAAACGTGACTGTATTTGATCCAGCACAAGACATTAATTGGCAAGTTGTATAACCACTTGTATCTATAATTTTGAATTCTTTATTTGTTTAAACCAAGCGATTCAGGAACACTCATGCAAACACCTTCCTACGCCAGCCCCGAAGAGATGGCCCAGCTAACCGCCCGTATGTTGTGGGAAATCGATGCCGTACACTTTCGTGCTGATGAACCGTACATCCTCACGTCCGGCTTGGCCAGCCCGGTGTACATCGATTGCCGTAAGTTGATTTCGTATCCACGTATTCGTTCAACACTAATGGATTTTGCAGTAGCAACTTTACATCGCAATGTAGGTTATGAAGCGTTTGATGCGATTGCTGGCGGCGAAACTGCGGGTATCCCGTTTGCTGCATGGATAGCAGATCGCTTTGAATTGCCAATGCAGTACGTACGTAAAAAGCCTAAAGGTTTTGGCCGTGATGCGCAGATAGAAGGTGACATACAAGAGGGGCAGAGCGTATTGCTAGTAGAGGATCTCACCACAGATGGCGGGTCTAAATTTGCGTTTGCTAATGCATTACGCACAGCGGGTGCTGAAGTGAGCCATACGTTTGTCGTGTTTTATTACGACGTGTTTGCCGGCACACATGAAGCTCTTGCCGCCGAAGGGCTGCAATTGCATTGGTTAGCGACATGGCGTGATGTGTTGGCAGAAGCTCGTGTTCAAAAGCGTTTTGATGAGGCAACATTGGTGCAGGTACAGAAATTTTTAGATGATCCGTTGGCTTGGTCTGCGGCTAATGGTGGGGATTATAAGAGTAAGGCGTAGGCTAGCGCATGATTGTCACTAATCAGGAATATGAATCGATTCATCCCAAACTCGTTTCAAGATTGCCTTCATTCGCGCGTTGTTGAATTCCATTGGCACTAGTGTTGATATTTCTGTGCCGGTAATTTTTGAATCTGCTAGCGGGCCAATATCAAAACGGAACACATAGGATGACTCAACACCCATGCGAAGATCGTTGATTATGAGTCTTTCGTTATGATTCGCTGCTGATAACATGCCGCGAGTAAACCAGTTGAGCCTGGCAACGGGCCAGTGATCAATATTGTTATTGATTAAAGAGCGATTACTTTGATAACTATCGAAATGAATGGCGGCATCACTATCGAATATCGAGTAAAACCCCTCATAATATTGCGTATCGTCCATTGATACGATTCGCCAAAGTAACGATAACGGGGAAGGTGCTATCAGCACATTGCTGGTATTCAGTGATTGCTCTGCAAGAGAGGCAATAGCGATATTTTTTGCATGCTGCTGAGCTGTTAATGTAATAGCGATGTACACGCTGCTAAGTGTAAGCCCATAGATCGCGGCTTTTTTCGCCTTGTTTCTATGTCGCCAACTGATCCAAACTGCGACAATCAGCGGCACGGTATATAAAGGATCAATGATAAACATTGAGCCCCATGCGACAGGCAGTGTGGTAACTGGCCAAAACAGCTGAGTGCCGTAAACCGTTAGCCCATCGAGTAATGGGTGTGTAACCAAGGCCAGCCAAGTGCACAGCAACCAGTTTGCGTAACTGGGCGAATTGTGTGGAGAGCCTGTAGACACATCGTTGTTAATCCATTTTTTAGGATAAAAACGTTGTAACAGCCACGCTAAAAATAAACTGAGCAACGATAGTGTGAAGACCGAATGGCTCCAACTACGATGGTAGGTAAAGCTAGCAACGGCATCGCCGTAGGTAACCAGAACATCTAAGTCGGGTAGTGTGCCTAGTGCGCCTCCTAAGATCAACGCTGATCGGCCTAGCTTACGGCCAAGCGTGAGCTCACCGATAGCCGCACCCAGTACGAGTTGTGATACAGAATCCATTGTTTTTTGCTGTTACTCACACCCGCTTTGTGTTGATTGGCCAATCTCACTAATAACGTTATAAGCAATTTTAATATCTGCTTCCTCCATATCAAATTGCCCAGTCATAAATCGAATGACACCAATCCCATCATGTACTGATTGCGTTAGATATATACGCCCATCGTTGTTTATACGCGTTACTAATTCTAGATTAAGTGCATCGAGCTCTTTATCCGTTGCACCTTTACGTATTAGCCGAAACGTAAATAACGAAAGGATAGGTTCCGTCACTATCTCAAAGTGTTCGTTTGCGCGTAGTTGTTCTGCAAGCTCGCATGACCAAGTAACATGATTACGAATACGTTCGCGTAAACCTTCTAAGCCGTATGCGCGTAGCAGAAACCAAACCTTCAATGCACGGAAGCGCCTGCCTAGCGTTACTGACCATTCGCTAAAATTAGTGAGATCCTTTTGGTCGTAGGTTTTCAGATACTCAGGCCTAATGGCCATGGTGTTAATTAGTTTGGCGGGGTCGCGGATAAAGTGCGCTGAACATTCTAACGATGCGCCTAACCATTTGTGAGGATTGAGTACGATACTATCTGCTAGCTCTATGCCTTCCCACATGTATCTAAATTCCGGACAGATCATGGCGGAACCTGCCCAAGCGGCATCAACGTGGGTGTATAAGCCTTCTTCTCGTGCTAGTTCGCATATTTCGCGTACGTGATCGCATGCACCCATTGATGTGCCACCAACACAAATAACTATACCCGCTGGCAACATGCCGGCTGCTCGATCATCGTTGATGGCTTGTTTGAGTTGGTCTATATCGAGTGAGTAGTCTTCTCGCGTATCTATCTTCACTAAGTTGTCTTGGCCTAGGCCGGCAACCCATAGTGCTTTATCAATCGAAGTGTGTGTTCGACTCGATGCATACACGCGCACCGGAGGCTTACCGAATAGACCCTCTTGGTTGCCTTTGCGATCCAGCGCTAGCTCGCGCATAGTGAGTACAGCGCAAAGGGTGGCAGTGGAGGCGGTGTCTTGCATCACGCCCTTGAAGTCCTCTGGTAGCCCAACTGCTTGCCTGAGCCAATCCATCATGCTCATCTCTAGCTCAGTGGCTGCTGGAGAGGTTTGCCATAACATGCCATTCACTGACATCGCACCCGCTAGCTGCTCAGCCACAATGGCTGCCGGGGCTGCGTTACTCGGGAAATAGGCAAAAAACCGTGGATGCTGCCAATGAGTCATGCCATCCGGGATGATAGCTTTAAAATCATCGAATATGGCCTGCATCCCTTCACCTTTCTCTGGCGGTGAGGCGGCTATCTGTTTTTGAATATCTCCTGGCGCTAACTGTGAGCGGACGGGTCTGTCACCGACGGTATTGAGATATTCCGTTGACCAGTCAGCCGCTGCATGTGACCATGCACCAAATTCGGATTTGTCCATTAGAATAGAGGCGAGCGATTAAATGACCGATGAGGTTACCACATGAGTATTGACTCTCGCATAGCGGCGCTAGTACCTGAAATAACGGCATGGCGTCAGGATATGCATAGGCATCCTGAATTAGATTTCGATGTGCATCGCACGGCTGGCTTCGTGGCTGGCAAGTTGCGTGAGTTTGGCTGTGATGAAGTCGTTGAAGGTATTGGGCGCACCGGTGTGGTTGGTGTGATCAAAGGCTCAGTTGCTGGCAACCAAGTGATTGGTATGCGTGCTGATATGGATGCCTTGCCAATCGAAGAGGAAACGGGATTGCCATATAGCTCAACTAATGAAGGCCTGATGCATGCGTGTGGGCATGATGGCCATACGGCGATGTTGCTGGGTGCTGCAAAAGCGATGTGTGCAACGAGGCAATTTGCGGGCTCTGTTGTAGTGATCTTTCAGCCCGCGGAGGAAGAGTCTGGTGGTGGCCGTGAAATGGTTGAAGACGGATTGTTTGAGCGCTTTGGAATCCAAAGTGTTTATGGCATGCATAACTTGCCCGGTATACCTGTTGGGCATTTTGGATTACGCGATGGGCCTATTATGGCTGCAGCCGACATGTTCGATATTATTATCGAAGGTAAAGCGGGGCATGCTGCCATGCCGCAGTTGTGTGTTGATACTACCTACATTTCTGCGCAGGTAATCAATGCCATACAGGCGATTGCCTCACGTGTTGTTGATCCTTTGCAATCTGTGGTTATATCAATTACAGGTATTCAGTCGGATAGTAATGCCTACAATATTATTCCGCAAAAGATTACTATGCGCGGCACATTGCGCGCCTTAACTGAGCCAGTACGCAAGCTTGCAGAAACTCAATTGGTTTCAGTTGTTGAAAGCGTTGCAGCTACGCATGGTGCTAAAGCAACGGTCGTTTATGATCAGGGTTACCCGCCAACGATCAGCACGACAGAGCATACCCAATTTGCTACAACAGTCGCGCGTACGGTTGCTGGTGATGACGCCGTTGATGCTAATACGCCAGCGTTGATGGCGGCGGAAGATTTTTCCTACATGCTAGATGCCAGTGTTGGTAACTATTGCTTTTTAGGTAATGGTGACAGCGAATCATTGCATCATCCTAAATACAACTTTAATGATGATGCAATTGCCTATGGCTGTAGCTATTGGTTAGCGTTGGCAGAGCAGGGTTTACCCTTAGACCAAAATTAAGTATTCAGTCTGTCTGATTAAACTGCAAGCCAGCGTTTCATCATGGGTGATTCTGCCTGGCATAGATCATCAATTACATTAAAATGGTGGCGCTCGGGTTCCAGGTGGATTTGACAGTCTGCACCTAGAGGTGCCCATGTAGATTTAAGCAGCTGGTTTTGACGGATAAATTCAGGCCGCTCAGCTGCACCTGCCCATGCGATAATAGAGCAAGGCAAGTGCGGGCGTAACCGAGCTGGGCTTAACGCTGCGGCACTAGCAAGGCTCATGTCAAACTGTTTGTTCATGTCTGTTTTGGTAAGCGGTACTAAGTCGTGTACCCCGCTAATGCTGAGTATCCGTTTTATCCTGTCTCGAGTCGGCTTGCTCAACGCGTTTGGCTTGCATATTAAATGCGATACCAAGTGGCCACCGGCAGAATGGCCGGCTAAGTAAATGGGAAGCTCCGGATATTCGTCAGCGATTGCGGCCACCGCTTTGGTTACACTAGCCGCAATATCACGGATGTTTGATTCAGGACAAAGTGGGTAGCCAACCATCGCGGTTATGTGTTGATTGGCAATTGCCCCAGCAGCCAGATGGGACCAGTCACTTTGGGAAAACCTAAGCCAATATCCTCCGTGTATATATATCGCTATCCCAGCTGGCTTTCTGGCTGGTTGGAATACATCAACGTGCTCTCGGTCATGTGCTCCATATTGCAGCTTGGCCATCGGCCGCCCTGCGGCCGCTTGTTGTTCTCGAAACAGTTTGGATTGGCGTGCCCAATGCTCTATAAAGGTATTAGCATCTGGGATGTGAGCGGCATTTGCGTAGGCGTCATCCCAGTCTTTAATACCACTCGTAATCGGCGATCGATCATGTTCGTTTTTTGCCATAAGCTAGACTAATTCCATGGAAGCCCTAGTTCTTGTTTTCGCGTTTTTTGCCGGATTGCTGTCACGCAAAGCTGGCTATCCACCATTAATAGGTTACTTGGTCGCAGGGTTTATTGCCAACGGTTTAAGTATTGGTAACGCCGAGTTTTTTAGACCTATCGCCGAAATGGGTGTATTGCTGCTGTTATTTACTATCGGGCTAAAGCTAAATCTACGCACCTTGATGCCGGTTTACGTATGGGGTGCCGCCATCGCGCATATGGTGATTGTGGTGCCGCTCACGGCTGCGGTTATTTTGATTGTTGGCATGTTGTACGCACCGCTATCGTTTGATAGCAATTACGCGGCTTGGACACTGGCCTTTGCCCTATCTTTCTCCAGTACGGTATTCGCTGTCAAGATGTTTGAAGAGCGTGGCGATACGTCTTCGTTTTATTCCGTGATCGCGATCGGCGTGTTGGTCGTGCAGGACGTACTTGCCGTTGCCTACTTAGTGTTAGCCAGCGGTCACTATCCATCACCTTGGGCCTTGTGCCTGTTTGCGTTGCCTGTTTTGAAACCACTCATTGCTCGATTACTCAAGAATGTCGGCCACGGTGAGTTACTCTTGTTTTGCGGAATCGTGTTCGCAATAGCCACGGCTGAATTGTTTGAATTTCTACAAGTCAAAGGTGGTTTGGGTGCCTTGATCGCTGGTGTGCTGATGTCAACAGCGGATAAGCCAAAGTCGAAAGAACTTTACGACAAGCTGATCAACCTGAAAAATCTTCTGCTGATCGGTTTCTTTTTGCATATTGGTTATTACGGGTTTCCGTCGATTCAAATGCTGCTAGTGGCAGTTGCTTTGTCTGGATTGATTTTGCTACGCCCAGTTATTTACTTTACTTTATTCAGCTTAAACAGCTTGCGTGCACGCACATCGTGGTTGTCCGCTCTAGCCTTGGCTAACTACAGTGAATTTGGATTAATTGTAGCGGCCACTGCGGTGCAATCGGGTTTGCTGCCCACTGAATGGGTAACGACAATAGCCCTTGCCATGTCGGTAACTTTTTTAATGGCTACACCTGTTAATAAGCAGGCATTTAGTTTATACCGTCGTTTCTACACGGGTTTGAACCAGTATGAGAAATCTAAACGCTTACCTGAAGAAGCTATAGGTAGTCTGGGTAATGCTGAGGTATTCGTGTTGGGCATGGGCCGGGTGGGGCGCGGTGCTTACGAGTATTTACAACAAAGCGGCCACAAAGTGATGGGCATAGAGGAAAGCTATACTAATACGCAGAACTTGGTTAAGAAAGGTTATGAGTGCGTGCATGGCGACGCTACCGATAGAGATTTCTGGGAGCGTACTGGTTTAGCCAATCGCGATATGTTATTAGTTAGTCTAAGTAATCATCGAGAAAATATTGAAGTGATTAAGCTGGCCAAGGAGTTAGGGCACAAAGGGCGTTTATCAGTGGCTGCACGATTTGCTGATCAGAAGGAAGAGCTGGAGGCACTGGGTTGCCAAGCCTATTATTTGTATGAGGATGTCGGGCGCGATTTTGCACTACACACGTTTGAAGATCCGAGCGTGCCGAATCAGCCACATGAAACATCCAAAGTTTAGGCTTGGGCTATCGACGGTTGGCTACTTTCGTAGTTCAGCCAATCGCTCTTCAAGATAACTACCGGCCGAATAACGCTGACTTAAAATCACATCTGGGCGTGGGTGTAAAAATAGCGGTAGGGAGATACGTGAATTTTTGGTGTTACTGCCTTCGGGGTTAACCACTCGGTGAGTGGTAGACGGGAAATGGCCACCTGATGCCTCTTGCAGCATGTCGCCGATGTTAATAATTAAGTTACCAAAATCACATGGCACATCCAACCAAGTGCCGTCACGCAGCTTCACCTGCAGGCCAGGTTCGTTGGAGGCAGGCAGAATGGTGAGCAGATTGATATCCTCGTGAGCACTGGCGCGCTCAGCACCTTGGGTGACATCGTCGGGTAATGGGGGGTAGTGAAGCACTCGAAGTAACGATTGTTCACTCCCTTGGATCATCTGCGAAAGGGGTTCAGAAAAATTCTTTGCCACGGCTTCTGGAGTGTGTTTTTCTACCCAGCTTAGAAGGGTTGCTGCAAAGCTGACCGCTTCTTCGTAGTATGCGCTGATTTCGGCTTTTAGCTCGCTTGGGCACTGGCCCCAAGGGTAATAGTGGTAGTACTCTTTGATGTCCCGTACGCTTCGGCCTTTGGCGGTTTCTGCAAGCGCAATAGGGAAAAAACCATCAAACGTCTCGGGATCAAACTGAAATTTCTCTTTTTGATCACTATTAAAGAATGTTTTCCAGTTTTCATAAATGCTGGTAACGGTGGTTTGTGGGATCGGATGATTTTTGAGTACGCCAAACCCTGTTTTGCGCAGTGATTCGACGAACAAACGATCTGCATCCGGTGCTGAATAGTCGACGGCTTGCAGCTCTGCCATGGGGAATCCTGTATCGGTGGGGTTCAACCCCTGAGGGCATTAATGCTAACATGCCAATTGGTCAAAATCGTTAATAGTATGTCGCATTCTCATCAACAGCTAGCCATTTTGTTCGCTGATATCGGTGAGAGCACGAGCCTGTACGAAAGGTTAGGCGATACCGAGGCTCATCGACAAATCAGCTTAAGCCTGAAGTTAATGGAATCGGCCATCGTTGGATGTGATGGTGCGCTACTACGCACGGTTGGGGATGCGGTATTAGCTAGCTTTCGTCATTGTGACGATGCGTTTTACGCAGCCCGTGCGATCCAGCAAGCCCATCAAAATGAAGCACTTTCTGTACGCGTGGGATTTCACTACGGTGAAGTGATACCAGATAAAGGCGATGTGTACGGCACCGCGGTCAATATAGCTGCTCGAGTTGCCTCGTTTGCTCGCCTTAATGAAATTACGCTTTCAGCTGATGCGTGCAACAAATTGAGCGCCACCAATCAAGCCAGTACAGCGCGAATCGATGCTATCAAGCTTAAGGGGATCGAATCCGCGATGGAGATTCATCGCATTGAATGGCAGGCAGACAAAACAGCTAATACGGTTGTTGCTAGTATGTCCGAAATCAAAACACATGCGATGCGTAAGCCTATTGCCAAACTGGATATATCCGGCCGCCGGTTGCTTGTGGATGAAGCAACGCCATTACTAGAAATTGGCCGAGACGAAACTAATAACTTAACGCTCAGCGCTGATTGCGTGAGCCGCCACCATTTACAATTACAGTGCAAGGATGGGCAGATACTCTTAATAGACAATAGTACTAACGGCACCTTTATCAATCGTGAGGATCACAATCCAATGTTTGTACGTCGCGACACGCTGGTGTTGGAAGGTAGTGGTTTACTAGGGGTTGGCGCAACGCCTGCCACAGATGCCAATCATACGATGGAATTTAGCGTTCACTACGTTTAGTGATGAACAACTAGATTTAAGCATTGGTCGATCTAACGAATCGTAACACCAAGTTCGCTTAGTGCTTGAGTGGCAGCATCAGCCGAACCGTCTAAGTCAATGGCACGGCAAGCGTCTTTTAGCACGATAGTTTCAAAGCCTTCCTGATGGGCATCTTCAGCAGAAAACCGAACGCAATAATCGTAGGCCAAGCCTACGCACACGACGCGTTTGATTTTTCGTTCGTGCAACAAACCACTGAGGCCAGTGGTTGTCTTTTTATCGTTTTCATAAAACGCAGAGTACGAATCGACATCGCTTCGAAAACCTTTACGGATAATGCCTTGGATGTGCTGCATGTCTAGCTGTTCGTGAAACTCGGCACCGTGGGTATTTTGAATACAGTGATCCGGCCAGAGCGTTTGCTCGCCGTAGGGCATGGTGATCATGGTAAAGGGGGCAGCATCTGTATGGCTGCTAGCAAAAGAGGAATGCCCAGCGGGGTGCCAATCTTGAGTAGCAATGACGGTAGTAAATTGCGTGACAAGTTGATTGATTAACGGTACAACGGCTTCACCATCTGGCACGGCCAAGGCGCCATCCGTGCAAAAATCGTTTTGTACATCGATGATGAGTAGTGCGTCGCTGGGCCTGGCTTTAAAGTCGATCATGGCTGAGCTGCGAATAACACTACTGATCGCTCTTTGGCGTCTTCCTCGCCATCTTCAGAGCTAATGGCGGCGGCATCTTCACCTAGGCCATTGAGTGATTTGATCTTGGTGAAGTCAAACCCTTTTTGAATTAAGTAGGAGCGTACGTTTGTTGCACGGCGTAGCGCTAGTTCCTGGTTGTACTCGGCAGAGCCGCGACGATCAGTAAAACCGTATATCGACACACCGGTGGTGCGGTTCTTTTCCTGTGTGATAAACGAGTTCAATACTGTAGCCGCCTCAGGAGTAATCGCGGTGCTGTTGCGATTGAAATAGATTTTGTACTGAACCTGTTTTGCCTGTTGTTGCTTGCGCAGCTCTTCTTGAGTCACATAGGATTTGCTGGCTAGCTGTGATACTTGCTGTTGAACCTCTGACAGCGTATTAGCAATGGCCGGATCAGTTTGTGGGTTTGAAGCTAGTCGTTTTTCTAGTGCCGCTATCTGCGTTTGTAATTGAGTCTGTAACTGCTGTGCATCATCGGCGGCAGAGGAGGTGGCAGGTAAGCCGCTTACTCGTTGCTCTAGTGCTGATAGTTGCTGACGGGTTGTGCTTAACTCCGTGTTAAGCGCATTGATATCCGTGCCAGAGTTGGGTGCTTCAATTTGTTGTTTTAATCCATCCAGCTGTTGTTGAATCTCGGCTTGTATCGTATCGATTGAAATTGATTCGTTTGCCGTATTGAGTTCAGCAATCGAGTTTTGCAAGTTGGCAATCGTGGTTTTATCTTTTTCGCTTTGCTCTTCAAGCACTGCTACTTTTTTACGGGTAGCACCCAGCTGATCTGAGAGTGCCTGTAATCGGCGTGTATCTGCATTTGTGGTACCGATCTTATCTTCTAGTAGCGCAATTCGTTGATCGATCTGCGCATTAATAGTTGCAGCAGCTGCGTCTGACCCAGCGCTGGCTTCAATTGACAAGGTATTGAATCGTGAAGACAAGGTGGTTGCTCGTTCATCAACGGATGTAATGTCAGAGCTAAGTTCAGTTTTAAGCTCCGCCATTTGCTCTCGTGTTTGTGCATCGCTGCTGCTGATTGCCGAGAGTTCGGTACGCAACTGAGCGATATCATCAACGCTGGTTTGTTCATCTAGGCGGCGAGTGAGTAAATCAATGCGGCCATCGATAGCATCAAGTTTAGCCACTACCGATTGATTACTTGTAGTCACGGTATCAACCGATTGCTTAACTGCATCCATCTGAGAATCGGTTGCATCTAATCGGCGTTCAGCATCTGTTAATCGGCCTTGAACAACTTGTGCTCTCTCAGCGTCCACTTGACCCGTTTCGCTGGTGGGTTGTTGCATGCTCGCAGCTAAGGTAGCTTCTATTGCATCCAAGCGATTGTTTAGTGCTGTTTGACCGCTGCTTAGCTCTGCCTGTTGCGCATTTATTTGCGCTTGGTTATTGATCGCCGCCGTATGGTCTGCATTGCTTGCGCTTGCAGAGGTGGTTGAACCAGAGCGTATGGCATCCCACCCACCTTTGAGACGAGCGATGCCAGATTCGGCATGTGATTGAACATCAGTCAGTGAGGCATCGGGGTGCTGGGTCTTCCAGTAACCAACGATGAGGGCGATAGCCGCAACCAACGAGACAAGCAAGGTTTTCATAAGCGTAATTTTTGAACTGCTGCGGATGGATATGACAAGTTTACCAAGGATAAAGCCATGCAGCATTATTTCGCAGCATTTTTGATCGATCGGTGTTGACAGTTAGCAAGGTTCAGGCGTCAGAAATTTGTTCAATGACGCTATTAGTTTGATTACAGGCGTGGGGTTGCATATACTTCCCCCGATTGTTGCCGTTAACACACTGATATGAAATCTACAATACCGTCAACTCACCTACTCCGCCATTTTGTTCTGTTCGCCTTTATTGCGCTATTTTTGCTCACAATGGTTCGTGCGGGATATGGTTTGTGGCAATTCCCGGCGGTAGTTGAATCAAAAGCCTGGTACACGTTGTTTCTCACTGGCTTGCGATACGATTTAGCGCTAATCGGTGGGCTACTGCTTGTGCCTATGATTGTCGGGCCTTTACTTGGCATGATTGGAATAACAAGGCTGATTGGTAAATCGTTCATAGTTATTTGGTTAGTGGGTGCGCTCGGATATATTTTGGTAACCGAATACATCACCCCTTATTTCATTCTTGATGCAGGTATTCGGCCGGACCTTGGCATCATTGCCGTAACCGAAGAACCTGTCATTGCAGCGATGGGTTTTGTATCTGGTCACTTTGTACCTGCGCTTATCGGCATATTGCTGATGTTGATGATTTTCTTGGCCTACGCGCGCCGTTTGGAAGTCACCAGATTATTGGCTCATCGCTTATCGGTGGGTTCATCGATTGCGCTGCTGATACTAGGGTCAGCCGTTTGTTTGTTAGCAATTAGGTCAGAGTACGATCCGGGTAAAGCGGCTTTGTCACTAGGAACTAGTTTGATAACAAAAGAGACACTGATAAATGAGCTATCGCTGAACACGGGTTACAAGCTTGGCTATTCAGTGATCGCACCTTATTTCAGCAAGTGATCGTCAGGCGGCCTTGGCCGCTGATTGGGTCATCCAGCGCAAGCGTCATTCAGCGTAGGCGTCATCCCCGCCTTCGCGGGGATGACAAGCCGAAGTGGGGATGACAACCAGAGGCCTAAGCCCTAGTTACACGATTCCGCAAGCGTATAAGCTCGCACATAATCTATGTCAAAGCTTGCAGGGAGCTTGGTGCGCCGATTTGGTGACCCGGGCCATGTACCACCTACCGCCAAATTCAGTAAAAAGTGTACCGGACGTGTGTAGTCTCTGGGTGTTGGGTGGCTCGCCACTTTGTTGTAGTCGATATACCAATTAACTGTTTCGCTATTCCAAACGACGCTATATACGTGGAAATCTTTTGTTAAATCAGATTTCATTGTGTGATCGTACGGATGTGAATCAAGCTTGCCGTGTTGATTAGTATGTAAGGTTGTGTGGAATGTATTAGGTTCATGCCCTAAGTGCTCCATCACATCAATTTCCGGCAGTACTGCAACACCTTCTGGCCAGCGATCAAAACTTGGCAACAACCAAAATGCCGACCATAGGCCTTTGCCCTTAGGTGGCTTAGCGCGAACTTCAAACCGACCGTACTGTTGCGAGAATCCGTTTTCAGATGTCAGTACACCTGATATGTACGGTTGATTTTTAGTTTTCGTTTTTAAGTCATCGGGTGTTTTGCTGGCGGTAATTTTTAGCACACCGTCTTCAATTGAAAATGGCGTCATGCCATGTTCGATCGGATCGATGTAGTACTGCAGTTCGTTGTTGATGATGGTGTCACGTTCCCAGATATAACGCGTACGCCATTGCCCAGTATTATCTGCGGCATTCCATAAATCAAGCGAGTCGAAATCGTCGCTGAAGGTTTGTTCCCAGCAGGATTCTTGTATTTGTTGCGAGGCTGCGAAGGCATTGGTGCTGGCTAGTAGTAGAGTCAGACTTACTACTGTTGTTTTTAGTTTTTGCATAGTTTGTATTGGCTTTGTCTATCTAGGTATATGTCATCCCCGGAGTTTGTCATCCCCGCCTGCGCGGGGATGACGGTCAACGGATGACAACAGTATTACCCACAAAGCTCCGATAAAGGTTGCTACTACCTTACAGCTTGGATGGCGGATGCGCGCTGAACCAATCCCAAGCGTGCTGTATTCCAAGGTGAATATCTGCAAAATCTGGTGACCAACCGAGAGTTTTCATCGCTAGTGAGGCGTCGGCCACAAGTTCTGCTGGATCTCCTGCACGTCGGGCTATGCGCTTAAATTGTATATCTTCACCTGTCACTTTTCGGCAGGCATCGATAACTTCAAGCACAGTGTAGCCCTGATTGGTACCTAGGTTAAATTGTTCAGCGCCTAAGCCCGGCGTATCTAGCATTCGCATTACGGCTGCGATATGCGCACTGCCCAAATCATTCACGTGAATGTAGTCTCTAATACAGGTGCCATCGCGAGTATCAAAATCATCGCCGAATACTTTAAGGTTGGTATCCGCGGGGTTGCCGCCATTTTTAATACGTAAGGCTTCAAATAAAATCAGAGGTAAAAGGTGTGTTTCCGGATCATGCTGTTCACCCAATGATCCATCTTCCGCGCTACCGGCTGCGTTAAAGTAGCGCAAGGCAGTGCTACGCAATCCATAGGCAACAGCGTAGTCAGATAGAATCTGTTCAACCATTAATTTTGATTGACCGTACGGATTGATCGGGTTTTGTGTTGTTGACTCTGTAATCGGCAATTGATCAGGCTGGCCGTAGGTTGCACACGTGGAAGAAAACACTAAATTGTTGGTGTTAGTTTCACGCATAGCTTCAACTAGGTTAAGTGTGCCGGTAACATTATTTAGGTAGTACAAGTTAGGGTGATCAACTGATTCCCCTACGTAGGCAAAGGCAGCGAAGTGCATTACGGCATCGGGTTTGTGCGCATTAAAAATATCGATCATGCCGGCGCGGTTGCCGATGTCTTCAATAATGAGTTCTGCATCCTTAACGACATCCGCGTTGCCACGGCTTAGGTTATCAACCACAATCACATCGTGGTTTTTCTGGTTAAGTAAGCGAACCATATGCGAGCCGATATAGCCGGCTCCACCTGTTACCATTATTTTTTTTGTCATATCAATGTCCATCGCTCATTTGTTAGCGATCAGTTATTGTTCTCGTCTGGATCTACATCAATGATTCGTCCAGTCGGTGTATCAGTCACACTAATGTGTTGAGAACGTAGCCGAGCTTTAAGCTCTTGGCGGTGCGTCCTCGCAGTAGCATGAGTGGCCACCTTATCTCGTGTACGTTTAGACAACGGTGCGGGTATCGGCACAAAGTTGTCTGCTGGCATGGCTGATTGCTGCTGCAACATACTTATCGGCAGCGCTATGAAGAAAATCCAGTAAAGCTCTCGATGCACCAGCATTCGTGCTTCTGAGTAGTTACTGATGAGCAGTGCAATGGTGAAACCCAGCACAAACAGCAACCCGGCTTGTTGTCGTTTGTACTGACAATATACGATTTCTATTAGCTGCTGCGCTGACATCAGTAGGGCTACGGCAGTTAACGGTATGCCTATTTCTGATGCCAATTGAAGAAAGCCATTGTGGGCGTGATACACCCTCCAGGTAAAATCAGTTAGGCGCTGCTGTATCCACAAGCTGTCTTCGGTGGGCTGCCAAATCGTACCGTAACCGTAGCCTGTTAGCGGCTTTTCTAATATCAGCTTCCAAGTTTGCTGCCATACAGTACCTCGGCCAGTTAAGTCACCCGATCGGCCGATTAGCTCGGCAGTATCGATATTTAAAAATGCAGCAGCGGCGAAACTCATGGATAACAAGCCGAGTACCGCCATGGCGACAAAGCCAAGATCAAAACGAAATGCCACGTACAAATATCCCATAACTAGCAAGCCAATGATCAAGGCTAATAGGGATGTTGCTGATACGCTAAATACTAAAACTACTATTGATAAAATGGCAGCACCGGCAATGAGCATGCGATTACCCCAGCTGTACTGCTTATCAAGCTGAGTGATAAACAGCATTGCTGAAACAGTAGCCCAAAAGCCCAAGGTGTTCTTTGAGGTCATGACACCACGCCAAACATTGGTGCCTTCATAGTTTTCGATACCAAGTGGCGGATAGGCGAATACGACAATTACACTGCTTAGCATGAGCAAACCAAACACAATGGATGCAACCTTCAGCATGCGCTCTAGTGGAATGGTAAAGCCAAGGTATAAGGCGATGAGTGTTGAGCCGATCAGATGAGCAGTACGCTCAAGCGTAAGGCCTGCATCGATAGACCAAGCGGAAGAGCATATTGTGCCTATGATTAGTATGGTGAGTAATAGGCGGTAGCGAACCACCCAGCTAATCCAGTTAATACCATAGTTTGCCATTAAGCCAACGAGGGACACTAAGTAGCATGCTCCCCAGATCAAGTTGACCATGGGCTCTAGTGCACTAGAGAGGTAATTAAAATGATAGGCAAGCGTTAAACTGGTGCTTGTACCGTGTACTAACACAACACACAGCAACGTGATCGCCACGAGTGATACACGGTAAGGGGATTGAATAGTGCTGAGTGACACTAGCGTTCCAGTGTATGGAGACGCGCGCCGCGTAGTTTTACATACTGATCCGTTAAACGTCGATACAGACGTGGCGTGTAGTTTTGTAACGTTTGCCGAAGCAGGCTACCCAGACCCATTGCGCCGCCGCGATAGGCTTTAAATAATAAGCCCATGCTTTGTAAAGGGGCACTTCGAGCCAAACCAACACTTTCGAACCGAGCCTTAAATGCAAGCTTAGCTTTGTCGCTCATCATGTCGTGTTGCGTATCCATCCACTTAAAAAAGTTGGTGTACTTTTCAGACTTGCCTTCAAAGATGGGCAGTTGTGATAATGCATCGGAGCTCATCACATCTGCGTACAAGGTAAGCGGTCGTTCTATCATGTGAAACTTTGCACCGGTATGCCACATATCAATAGCAAATTGATCGTTATCACCGAAGGTGACTGATTCATCCCATTGCACGGTTTCTCGAATCTTTTGTGGTATTACCATTGTGCTGGTTTGTATAAAACCGCCATGCACATATAAAAAATCATAGATGGGCTCGTCGGTGCCTAAACCACGATCAGGTTTAACCCAATAACGATTAACGCCACGATCAACAATGATGCGGCCGTAAACAATGAGCTCAGGTTCTTTAACTAAGGCCTCTTGTACGGTCGCTAAGTATTCTGGATACCAAACATCATCAGAATCTAAAAATGCTAAGTACTCACCGCGTGCTATTCGCATGCCGTGGTTGCGGGCAGCTGCTGGGCCGGCGTTTTCTTGGCTCACCACAACTAAGCGCGGATCATCCACTGCCTTAAGCTTACTCAGAGTGGCATCGCTCGAACCATCATCTACAACGATGAGCTCGAAGTCATCGAAGGTTTGTGCAAAACATCCAGCCAGTGTGTGCTGAACTGAATTTTCACGATTGTAAGTGGGGACGATAATTGAAAATCGAGGAGTGTCGGACATTAGTGGCCTTCCTCTCGTATTGTTTTGTGTCGAATGTGGGCAGTAAATTTACCGATGAATTTCCACCGTAGCATGGCAGCTTGTTCGCGCTGCGTTACGCTAAATAAACCTAACAGAGACCACACAGCTGCTTGACAACACAGTGCGACAGTTTTTAGTCCTCTGATAAATGCGGGCACAATTCCAGGTTCGAGAATCTGCATCACACGTACTCTAGAATTCGCAATATTGATTATTCTTCCCTTTAACCAGTCGCGGCTCATTCTGTTGGCAGGCACTGCCTCGTGCACAATGGCACTTGCAGCCCATGTCATTCGCGCCCCTTTTTGGGCAAGCGTGGTGAAAAAAGCCAGATCCTCACCCCCTGAATGTGCAAATTCCGTGCGAAAAAAGGCTGGACCCATCTCGGAAATCGTAGTTGCCTTAATAATAAAGTTGCCAGCGGCCTGTAATTGGCATTCTGAACCATCTTCGATGTTCATATCAGCGCCGTAGTAAGGGTTGCTGGTGAGTGATTCAGGGCTATCTGGCGGGAATACAGACAATGTTGGGCCGCCCACGGCATCAGAATCGGTCGCGGCTTGCACGCGGGTCAGTTCGCTTAGCCAATTTGGCTCTGGCCACTCATCGTCATCGAGAAAGGCGATGAGATCGGGTTGTTGCTGGAGCGCTAATGAGACAGCCGAGTTGCGGGCGTATGAAATGCCTGGCTCTGGTTCAATAGCGAAGTGCAGTTCGAATGGGTAGCTTGAGGCTAGTTGCTCGCAAACCGCCGCGCCTTCACCATCTGCATGATTGTCAATAACGACGACCACATCTGGAGTATCCGGTTTTAACTGGGTGAGGGTATCGAGTAGTTTGGCGAGCCCATCAGGCCGTTTGTAGGTACAGATACAAATGGCGACACGAGTCATGCGGCACCTTTCAAACGAGCCCACATTATGCGCATCAGATAGACGGCCATAAAAAGCTCAGCTGCCAAGATTGCATAGAGTGTAGAAATTGGTCCGCTCTTAAATAACAATATAGTTACCAGCACGCCGCTTACTACCGCACCAAACACACTGGCCATGGCCAGCACGCGAAAATCTTTCATTGCTTGTAACGCGGCACTGGGAGCATTGTAGATAGCGGCGAACAACGTGGTTAACGACCACATCGCCACAATGAAGTGCATAGGTTGATCGCTGTATTGTTTTGCATAGAGCAACTTGTGTATGAGCGGCCAGGCTATTGCTAAACAGATTGCCATGACAACAACAGCTGCAGCCATCATCATGGATGTGCGCTTAATTTGCGATAGCACGGCATCTTGTTGGTTGTCAGCCAATGCCATCGCGAGTTCTGGCTTAACCATGTTCTGCCATGTAAGAAGCGCTACTCTAACTGGGCCAAATAATACAAAGCCTGCAGCAAGTGGGGCGTATGCACCAGGGCCGGTATGCCAAGTAATAATCAAACTATGTGCTTGGGCTAAAAATAACGTTGTAAGCGCGCCGATCAAAGCCCATCGTGATTGTTCCCATACCACGGCGTAATTGCGTAGATTAGCAAACGTAATCCAACGTTTGCCAGAGCCGTGCAATCGTAGGCGTTCAACCAGCATTGCGATCAGATTGCCTGCTGCTAGTGCAAGCAAGATGTAACTCACTGGAATAGCTGGTTGTGTGACATGCAGCACGACAATAATGATCAAGCCAGAGAAAACGTAAAATATATCGCCAGTAGCTGTGACTAATGGGCGTAGGCGCGAGTAACCAAAGCTGCGACTATATTGGCGTGCTGAATAGACCGCCACAAAAAGTGTTACAGCAATAGCGGTATCAGTTGGAATGCCAGAGAACCAGGCATAGCCTAGCCCTGCGAAAACCAACAAACCAAATAGCAGTAAGTTAAGCGTGCTAAACATAGCTTCTTGATGGCTGCGCTCATCGGCATCTTTTATAACGGGTGTATAAACCGTTAGTGGTGTAGAGATGAGTGCATTGTTTATGGCAGCAGCAAAGAGTGCTAATACAAATGCAAATGCAAATACGCCGTAGTTGTACAGCGACATTGTTCTGACGAGATAAAAGTTTAAACCAAAATGAAAGCCACTAACTAACGCTTGTGCGCCGAGTGACAAGGCATAGCGTGACGAGAATAGCTTAATGGCCTTATCGATCAAAGTGGGCTTGGAGCTGTCATGTCCATCCGTTGATATAGGGCCGGATGAGCCCATCAGTGGCTAATCCGTTTTCCGGTGATAAGTAGCTTGATACCGTTGAACGCGAGGATGGCACCTAACAGTATGGGTTCAATAAGGTATCTAAATGCAAAACGTTTTGGATTTTCAAATAGCCGAAAGCTCCATTCCAATCCCATTTGTCCCATCCAACGTGGCGGTGTTTTTACCGCACCGGCCACATATTCCATACAAGCACCACAGGTCGTACAGGCATCAAGTTCGTTGTTGGCATAAATCTCAGTCTCCCAAAGATTAGTGTCATTCCCATTCGCTGTTTCAATTGTATCTCTTAGTTTTGTCACAATCTTTTTTGGATCAAGAGGCTTGTCAGCAAGATTGGCTGGACAAGCTTGAGTGCATCTTCCACATTCAACGCAAGCTTCAGTATCAAATCGGTTTTTAGCTGTTAGCTCACTTAGTTTTCCAAGGCCAAACGTCTCTGCAGTTTCATCTTCAAAGTTCATTGGCTCTAGAATTGCCCCTCTG
>CALJAA010000031.1 GCA_938028465.1 uncultured Granulosicoccaceae bacterium
AGTTCTTCCGGGTTTGCCACTTGTAATACCGCATCTTCCATCCCCATATCTGCAACATCCTGGGGGTTTAGCGTTTCGGTTACTACAGCACAGCCACTAGCAAGCGCTTCAAAAATACCTGTCTCAAAATCATCCAGGCTTTCTTCGGCAAAATGTATGTTCACTGCAATCTGGCTTTCTCTCAAAGCTTGAAAGTAGAGCTCGCCATATTGCCCTTCAATTACTTCGACATAATCCGACACCTCATCAAGCCAAGTTCGTCGTCTGTGAGACACATTACGATTGAATACGGCTAATCGGTGTCGCTTGTCGTCACCGACATGATTTTCAATTGCACCTGCATTATGGAGTACAGAAGACTTATCACTGACCGCTGGAAACGCATCAGCAATAACTGTTGAGCAGGTATAAGTGTGTAGGTAGTACCAATCGATGGCACTGGATGCGCCTAGCAGTGTGTCGGTGTCGCGCCGGCGTATTAACGGTTCAGTGCTCCAGAATATAGTTGGGCAATCGAACAATGCCGGAATACTTGCCGGCATTTTTTCAGCGCGCTGAATTAGCACCGCATCGGGCTTGCGTTGTTTGTTAATGGTAGCTAGCTGATGTTTGATGATCCACCATGGGATGAACTTATTACGCTTACTGCGATAGTCAAAACGTATAACCTCACAATCTTTGCGTTCAAAAGCATTGCTCAGCCAGTGTTCAGCTCCCCAGCCTTTGTGATGATGGACTGCAATGTAGAGAAGCTTCATTGTTGTTCGTCCTGTAGCTGGTTCTGCTTCTCGGTATGATTAGATACCACTTGCCAACCGTCACGCCTGTAATGCTCAACTATCTCATCACGAACATTGTGATGGCCAGCGGATTTAAACGTAGCGGCTTTTGTGCGCCCAACACTTTTGCCAAAGTCGGGCCGGCAGCTCCATAATTCGGGCTGAGTGTCAGGGTGGGGTGGTACCCAAGTTTTTAAGCCACCATGCTTTAGTGCCATATAACTAAAATGGATGTCTTCGCCGTTTTCCCAAGAGAGTGGCTCTTCAAGCCACATGTATTTAAGGTGCGTTTTTTTAAAGAACCAAGCATGGCCAACTAAATCAGCTTGTGTTGCACGATCATAGTGCGCGCCATTCCAACCCACCTTGTTACGGGAGGTGTAACCGCCGGTCGGTTCTAGCAAGACACCGGAACCACCCAGAATGCCATCCGTACCATTAGCGTATACCTCCAAACAATTTTGCAGCCACTTGGGTTGCGGTAAAATGTCATCATCGAAAAGGCACACGTGTGTAGTACGTGCCATATTAGCTAGTGAAAAACGGCCCCAGAATTTCCAATTGCTATTGCTGATGATCACACGATCAACTATCGCAGACACGTCAGGTATCAATTCTTCACTGCTGTTGCACCACACCCAAATCTCATTTGGTGGAATTGTCTGTGCTTTTAAGGCATCGATCTGTGCTTGTAGAAATTCAGCGCGTTTGTAAACCGTTAAAATTGCAGTAATGGAATTATCGGGGGCATCGTCGCTGAGTGGCGCAGGCGTATGGTCAAACTCAAACGCCGTTTTTGTTTGTGCTGTTTTATTAAATAACGCTGGTAGCCGAACTGTCCACCATGACATGATTCTCGTTTGCCACCACCACGACACGCCTTGAATAAACGTGCGATTAGGCCTAGAACGTTTGTTTCTGCTCATTGCGTGTTGCTATCTTCTTGCGCGTGACGAATCTTACTTCTGATGTCGCTTATGGCAGAGTCTTTAGCATATCGGCCTTTTGCAACATGGCGAATACGATACAGCTGCGGTATCTCAACGGCTTCGCCTTGATAGCCGATTAAGTTTCTAAAAACGGTATCTTCGTAAGTTTTTCGCCAGCGGCTATCCGGCTGTTGATAGAGCTTCATGTTATTGCAGTAGCCAGCGGCTCTTGCTACATCACCATGCACAATTTGGAATGCGCCCTTTGCTTTGGTGATGTCATTGTTGTGAAAAAGTGATGTATCGATATCCAATGGCGGGGCTTGATCTAAACTTTGATCAATCATTGGGTGATCGGCGGGAAGTAAGTCGGTGATTAATTCACGTGCTGGGTATAACAAACCGGTTTGTTGAGTCTTGAGCGATGCCGATAGGGTGTCAAGACAGCCTTCGTGAAAGACGAGATCGCAATCGGTAAACCACAGCCAATTGGCAGTTGAACTTAATGCGGCTTGATTGCGGCCGATAGCACGCCTAAAAAGGGATTCCTTTGGTAGCTTGTTCCAATTCCAAGTGACGTTGGGTACTGTCATTGTTGAGAACGCGTCCACCAGTTGCTGTGTCTGTTTGTCCTCGTCAGCGTAAAATAGTGAATAGGTGACAGTTAATTCTTTTGGCGCAAAGTTGGCCAAAGAGCTGATTTGATACACGAGCATGTGGGCGTATTGCCAGCAGTGGCAAACAATCTCAAGATGAGGTTTGCCCTTAGGCATGGTGAGCTCAGCCTGCTTGGGTATGTCAAAACCAAAGTACTTAGCAGGTATGACATTGCCTACTAGCTTGGTGTAAAACTGATTGGCTACCCATAAAGCGGGATCTGAACGCATTGGCAACGGCCGTATGTTGGAGTTTTGTCAGGTGTGGTGCGCCTTTGATTATAACGCTTAAACCTTTTGCTTAGTGTTTCTGGCAAGCCACATTCCAGTAGCGGCGATAGCCATACCGAGCCAGCCCAGCCAAGTAATTGGCTCTCCCAGCGTTACTAGCGCAATAATCGCTGATACGGGTGGCACTAAAAAGAACAATGCTGACACCCGAGTCGCCTCTCCGTTTCTGATCATCATTAACAACAAACTGATCGCTAGCAAGGAATTGCAAACCACAAGATAAAACAATGCGCCAGCAAACGGCCAGCTCCAGTTTATCTGCATGGTCTCAGTGGCCATTGCAATAGGCAGCGTGAACGCAAACCCTACGATAAATTGCACAAGATTTGATGTAACGGGATGATGGGCTACGCCAAATAGGCGCTCCCAAACTGTTGCTAAGGTTATTGAGAACAAAGAGATGGCCACTAAGAATAAAGCGGTGACGCTGGTAACTTGAATAGCGAGATTGTCTCGAATAACCATAGTCGCGCCAATCACTCCTAACAGCAAACCAACCCAATTGCGAAGTGCAACGCGCTCTTTGCTCACGGCTGGCATGATTAACGCCACTAGTAGGGGTTGCAAGGACGTGATGATGGCAACAGCGCCTGCTGATGCGCCGCGAGCGAATGCCAAATAAGCTGCGCCAAAATATACAACTTGAATTAAGAAGCCGACTAAGATGAGGTCGCGCCATGCTTTTGAGGTGCTGGGTAGCGCAGGTTTTATATAGAAGAAAAACGGCAACATTAATATCACCACGCAGCCATAGCGTAGTGATAACAAGGTCATCGGCTCAGCGCCGGCTATTCCAACTTTTGCAACTGTAAAGCCACCAGACCATAGCAACAAAAAAATGATTGGCGCAAACGTGCGTAAGGTTGTGGGTGACACTGATGGTTTAGTGCTTAAAACGCAATGCCGTTAGCATCAAATAGATAGGTTTTTTTAGCGTCTACCGCCACGTTTACTTGTTCGCCAGTTGTGGTTGGGTCCGTGCCGTTACGCTGCACTACAAAATTAGCTACGCCACAGCAATTGCCATACAAATAGGTTGTACCGCCTAAACGTTCTGCCACATCGACACTAAGAGGCAGTTCAAAATCACCGTGTTCGTTGTTTAGATCTTCTGGTCGCACACCTAATGTAACTTTAGAGCCCACGGCGGCTTTAGTGCTATCAAATGGCAAAGTGATGGTTAGATCGTTATCTATTGTCACGTCGCTGTTGCTACCGTTGCTGGCGCTTAACGTAGCTTCAATGAAATTCATTCTTGGGGAGCCAATAAAGCCTGCAACAAATAGGTTGGCAGGATTTTGATAGAGCTCTAACGGGCTGCCAACTTGTTCAACAAGACCATCACGTAACACAACGATTTTATCGGCCATGGTCATGGCTTCTACTTGGTCGTGTGTGACGTAAATCATGGTTGCATCTAATTGCTTATGCAACCGAGCAATTTGTAAGCGCATTTCTACGCGTAGTTCTGCATCAAGATTAGATAAGGGTTCATCAAACAAAAACACTTTTGGATCACGCACGATGGCACGGCCAATTGCTACGCGTTGCCGTTGGCCGCCAGAAAGATTTTTTGGCTTTCGGTCCAGCAGTTGTTGCAGTTGCAGGGTGTTAGCTGCCTTATCGACTTTTTCTTTGATTTGGTCTTTTGGTACACCATTCATTTTTAAGCCGAAACCCATGTTTTCAGCAACGGTCATATGGGGGTATAAGGCATAGGATTGAAATACCATGGCGATGCCACGATCAACAGCCGCGCTTTGAGTAACATCGTTGTTATCAATATGCACTTCGCCTTCGGATAGATCCTCAAGGCCTGCGATCATGCGCAGAAGAGTTGATTTGCCACAGCCAGATGGCCCAACAAACACAACAAACTCGCCGTGTTCTAATTCAAGGTCGATACCGTGGATGACTTCGATATCGCCAAAGCGTTTAATTGCATTTTTTAGTTGTACTTTGGCCATTTGGAGTTGCTCTTTATGTTAGTGCTACAAACGAGTAAGTGGCGCTAGTCGCGATGAAATACTAGCCACGGATGACTGTAGTGCTGATTTCCACGTATCGACTTGTTCGTCGGTGATACGAAAAGTGGGCGCTGTGATACTAATCGCAGCGATTGGGTTGCCCGCTTTGTCGTCAACAGTAGCTGCAATTGCTTTTATCCCTAAAAAGTGTTCTTCGTTTTCTACAGCGATTCCGGTCGCATTAATTGTGGTTAGTTCGTTCAACAGAATTGTTGGGTTTGTAATCGTGTTGGATGTAAATTCGGCGAACTGCAATCTGCCAATAATTGATTTTTGTTCTTCTAAGGTGCAGGCAGCTAGTAACGCTTTGCCAGATGCCGAACAATAAACGGGTACCTTATTACCGACATTCATTGACATCCTTATGGTGTTGCTACTTTCGATGCTATCAATGTACACGGTATGGAGATCCGCTAAAACAGATAATTGCACAGTTTCATTGCTGATGGCACACAGCTTTTCAAGTTGATCGCGAGCAAGAGATCGGATATCTGAGCGTTCCCAGATCTGGTTGGCTAATTCAAGTACCCGAAACCCTGCCGAGTAATTCAGGCTTCTGTCATCAAATTGGATAAGGCGCTCGATGATTAGGTCATTTAGGGCGCGGTGCAGGGTGGCTTTGGGTAGTTGCAGTCGATCCTCTAGTTCAGCGAAGCGCAGTGGGCCGTGGGCGGTAATCTCGTCCAGCAGGCGGATGGCGCGTGAAAATCCACCCAGCTTGGCCTTGCCTGATTGCTCGGCATCAGCGGCTTTGCTGTTTGCGGCTCTTTTACGACCAGTTCGCTTGGCCTCATTGGATTCAGCTGTCAGTTCTTTTTGCATTTTCCCGCTTGGCTGTTTTTTTCGATTGACAGCGCTTTGCCGTCGCTCTTATACTTTTTGGAACATTGTTCCACTTCTGATCCGACAATTCAAGCCTAGCCATGAAAACCAACACAATCTCGCTCATCGCAAGCTCCCATCAGCTTAATGCTGGTGATTGGGTGAGCGGTCGTCATTGGGCCACAGATTACCTGGTGGTTGAAGCTTAATATGAAACCTGCTCAGGCTATATATCGGATAGATTCTAGCGAGGCAACCCTGCTGCTCAGTGCCAACGGTGCTGTGCCGCGAATGTTGTGGTTTGGCGCATCACTACCGCAAATCGCTGATCCAAGTGCATTGCATTCCTTGTGTGATATTGCGGTGCCACAAGCCAAGCTTGATACCGCCGTTCCTCTATCTATTTTTCCTGATAGTGGTTCCGGATTTATGGGGCCGGTTGCGTTGGAAGGGCATCGTGCGGGGTCGCATTTCAGCTGCACGTTTAAAATCGAGCATATCGAGCAATCATCTGCATCAATAGAGTTTACTTTGTTGGATCCTGTTGCTGAATTGCGTGTTAGAACTGAATTTCTGCTCGACTCGGACAGCTCGGTGTTGACCATTAATACTAAGCTTGAAAACACGGGTAGTAACGCATTTAGTGTGACTAAATTTGCCAGCGCTACCTTGCCTTTTGCAGATACCTTTACTGAGTGTCTTACATTAAATGGCCGATGGGGTTTAGAGTTTCAACAACACCGTAGTGCAATAAGCGCTAACCAACTTAGAATCAAAAATACGTCAGGCCGCACCAGCCATGAATATTTCCCAGCCTGTATTGTTGGTCAACAACACTTTGATGCAGAACGTGGACAGGTGTTGGGTGTGCACTTAGGTTACAGCGGTAACTACGAATTTACGGTAGAGCGATTAAGCACGGGTGAGGCTTGCTTACAAGCTGGGATGGCGATATTGCCCGGCGAAATCAATTTGGCACCTCGTGCTGTCATTGATTCACCGCCGTTATATGCCTGTGCCGCAAATAGTTTGAATCAAATGACGCAGCGATTTCATCGTTTTGCACGCCGTCATGTATTACCTAAATGGACGCGTGCGCCTCGCCCTATTCATGCCAATAGTTGGGAGGCGCTTTATTTTGATCATGATGAAAAAACGCTACTGGCGTTGGTTGATGCGGCAGCTAACGCGGGCGCTGAACGCTTTGTACTTGATGATGGTTGGTTTCATGGGCGGCGTGATGACACATCAGGTTTAGGCGATTGGTGGGTTGATAAGACTATTTATCCGCAGGGATTACACAGCTTAGTTGCGCATGTTAGAAAACGGGGTTTGCAATTTGGCTTATGGTTTGAGCCTGAAATGGTTAATCCGGTAAGCGAGCTTTATAAAAACCATCCAGAGTGGGTGTTGCAAGTTGAAGGGCAAGATACGCCGTTGGCTCGTAATCAATTGGTGCTTAATTTAGGTTTACCTGCCGTGCGAGATTACTTGTACGATTCAATTGCAGCACTGGTCGATGAGTACAAAATCGATTACATCAAATGGGATATGAACCGCGATTTGGTATTGCCAGGTAACAACGGGCAAGCAGGTGTTGTTGCACAAGTTAATGGTGTTTACGAATTACTCGATCGTCTGACAAGTGCTTATCCTGCACTTGAAATTGAATCCTGTTCATCAGGTGGTGCTCGAGCGGATTACGGGATACTCTTGCGCACGGGCAGGGTATGGACATCTGATTCTATTGACCCAATCGACAGGTTAACGATACAGCGCGGCTTTGGTTTATTTTTCCCCCCAGAAATTATGGGTGCTCATGTTGGTCATGATGTAGCCCACTTAACGGGTCGAGCAACGAGCTTACAAACACGTGCAATCGTTGCATTGCAAGGTCAGTACGGTTATGAACTTGATGCTCGACACATTAGTGATGATGAGCGTGAACAACTTGTTGGCTACGCAGAGCGTTACAAACAACATCGTCACTGGGTGGCTGAATGTACGACTTGGGAGGTGCCAACTCGTGATGCATCACTATTCGTAAAGGGCCAAGTGTCGGCTGATCAAGCTTCGTCATTTTGGACGGTCGTGGTTTCTAGTAGCTTGGATACGACGCTACCTGAAAAGTTGCGTTTGTTGGGGTTGGATGGTGCCAAACGATATCGCATCACTGTCGTCGGTTGGGAGGCGCTTAAGTCGTTCGCAAAGCACATTCCTGATTGGGTGGTAAGTGGTGCTGTTGTGAGTGGCAGCGAACTGATGAATATCGGTTTAAATTTACCAGTAATGCCAGCGCAAAGTGCATTGCTATTGGACTGTTCGGAAGCATAAGGCAACATGGATATACAAGCGTTACAACAACGATTTATTGAACGCTACGGTGTTACAGAAGAGCCGGTGCGCGCATTTTTTGCGCCAGGCCGCGTTAATTTAATCGGCGATCACATCGACTACAACGGTGGTCAGGTGTTTCCGTGCGCAATTGAGCACGGCACAGCAATGTTAATACGCCGCTCTAACGATGAAATGGTAAAGCTGGCGTCAGATAACTTCGATTTGATGGCTAATCTTCGCCAAGAAGAGCTAGAAACTAAATACGACGATCACTGGATTAATTATCCGTTGGGCGTGTTACAGCAATTTCACATGGCCGGTATAAAAATAGCGGGTTTTGAGTGTTTGTATTTTGGCAACTTACCCAGTGCGGCTGGGTTGTCATCATCTGCAGCAATAGAAGTCGTAACCGCTTTTGCGTTAAACGAACTCTATGAAGCCAATATGGATTTACCAGCCATTGCTGTCTTGTGCCAAAAGGCTGAAAATCAGTTTGTAGGAGTTCAGTGCGGCATCATGGATCAATACGCGGTTGCCATGGGTGAGAAAGGCCATGCCATGTTGCTCGATTGTCAAACCTTGGAGTGTGAGCAGGTACCGCTCAGCTTGCAAGACTATTCTTTCGTGTTGGTCAATACTAACCAACGACGAGAGCTTAGCGAATCGCTTTATAACGAACGTGTACAGCAAACGATGGAGGCCTTGCGATTGTTGCAAGGGCAGCATGAGATTATGCAACTGGCCGAGCTAAAGGTTAGCCAGCTTGAGGCCTGTAAGCATCTGTTTTCCGCTCATCCAACCGAATACAAGCGAGCCCTTCACGTTGTGGAAGAACAAAATCGCGTCGTACAAGCCGTTGCCGAGCTCAAAGCAAGCAACTTAAAAGAGTTTGGTAGGTTGATGTATGCCTCCCATGATTCTTTGCGTGATCAATATGGGGTGTCTAGTGATCCGCTCAACTTATTAGTTGATCTGACTCGCGATAATCCTGACGTGTTGGGGTCAAGATTAACGGGCGCTGGCTTCGGTGGCTGCACCGTTAACCTTGTAAAAAAAGGCGCTATCGATGCGTTTAAGAAAACCATTAGTGAGCCCTATCAAAGTGCAACAGGATTGACCGCGACGTTTCTTGATTTTGTTCCGTGTCAAGGTGTTCGAGAATTAGATCTGATTGCTGCGCCGGAGGTGAGCTAGTGTCGGCTGAGCATCAATGGCGATGGCAGCCACTACTAGAGCAATGGGTATTAATCGCTGCAACCTCGGGCTCGCGGCCTTGGTCTGGAGCCTCAACTACTCAAGTTTCAGAAGCTGTGCCTGAGCATGATCCTAATTGTTACCTTTGCCCAGGTGTTACGCGTGCCAGAGGTGGTATCAATCCAAACTACGTAGCACCGTGGGCGTTTGATAATGATTTTGCTTCACTAGTGCCGGTTGCGCCAACGGCCGACGAAACAAATCGCAGTGACGATCCGCTGAATAGAACCGCGCCTCCTCGTGGTAGGTGCCGAGTGCTGTGTTGGCACCCATCTCATAACAAAACCCTAGCAGCTTGTAGTGAGCAAGAAATAGTTGATGTGGCCAAACTATGGCAATCCGAGTACGCATCACTGAGTAGCGATGACTCTATTGCACAAGTAATGATGTTTGAAAACAAGGGCAAAGAAGTTGGCGTATCTAATCTTCATCCTCATGGGCAGATTTATGCCGCTAATGCAGTGAGTGACTATGGTCAGCGCATCAGACAATCGCAGCATCAGTATGCACAAGCTAATAATGGCCAACCGCTCTTGCAGGCTTTGCTGGCCCGGGATGAATATAAAGATGCCTTACTGGTAGAACAGGGGAGTTATTTCAAAACGATCGTACCGTTTGCTGCACGCTTACCGTTTGAGACTTGGATTGTGCCGCTTAGGCATGTGCAATCTGTCAATCACTTCGATTCGGCAGAGCTATTAGAGCTAAGCCTGATGTATCAACGGCAAGTACGCCGCTATGATCAATTATTTCAGCGTTCTTCGCCGCTGTTAACGCTATTTCAAAACGCACCTTGCGATACAAATCAAGCCAATGCTGATTGGTGTTTTCATATAGCTTTACAACCACCATTACGTGATAGCGATACGCTTAAATATTTTGCTGGGTATGAAGCCAGTTCTAACAATGTGGTTAACCCTGTACAACCCGAAAAGGCGGCTGCTGCATTACGTGGTTGCGATCCCGATAAGGCGCAAACATGGTAAAGCTTGGTGTTTGCTATTACCCGGAACATTGGGATCAATCAATCTGGGTGCAAGATGCTCAGCGTATGGTTGAAGCCGGTATATCCGTTGTGCGTATTGGCGAGTTTGCATGGAGTCGCATTGAGCCGATAAGTGGCGAGTATCAGTTTGAATGGTTGGATGAGGCTATCGAAACCCTAGCGAAGGCGGGTTTAGAAGTTGTGTTAGGTACGCCCACGGCCACGCCGCCAAAATGGTTGGTTGATCGTTTTCCCGAAATATTACCTGTTGATGAAAACGGAGTTGTACGAGGTTTTGGTTCGCGGCGCCATTATTGTTTCTCGTCACCGGTATATCGTGTTGAATGTAAGCGTATTGTGTCAGTTCTGGCACAGCGTTATGGTAACCATCCTGCGATAACGGGTTGGCAAACTGATAACGAATATGGTTGTCACGATACGATTTTTAGCTACTCGTCTGCTGCACGGCTTGCGTTCCAACAATGGTGTGAATCGCACTACGAATCAATCGATGCCTTAAACACTGCTTGGGGTAATGTGTTTTGGAGCATGGAGTATCAAAGTTTCGATCAAATTGAACTACCGATAGGTGCCGTGACTGAGCTCAGCCCAGCACACCAACTTGCGTTTTGGCGCTTCTCATCTGATCAAGTCGTATCGTTTAACAAGCTACAAACAGACATTTTACGAGCGCATTCGCCTGGACGTCTCCTTGTTCATAACTACATGGGCAACTTTCTGAGCTTTGATCACCATGACGTAGCCAAAGATCTCGATGTCGCATCGTGGGATAGTTATCCAATGGGGTTTCTTGATCGTGATACTGATGACCAAGCAGAATTAAAAAAATGGTACCGCACTGGGCACCCTGATACATCGGCTATGCATCATGATCTTTATCGTGGTGTGGGTGATGGCCGTTGGTGGGTGATGGAGCAGCAACCGGGCCCAGTAAACTGGGCACCACATAACCCTTCGCCATTGCCCGGTATGGTTCGCTTATGGGGATGGGAGGCGATTGCGCATGGCGCGGAAGTCGTGTCTTATTTTCGTTGGAGGCAAGCACCATTTGCTCAAGAACAAAACCATGCCGGTTTATTATTACCTGATGGAACGCCGGATACGGGTCTGATCGAAGTGACCCAATTAGCGAAAGAGCTTGAGCCCTTGCAAACATTGTTAGCAAAGCCTGCGGCCATGCCACCAGTCGCGATTGTGTTTGATTATGTTGGTAATGCAATACAGGAAATAACAAACGTGGCAGGTGATAGTCATCAGCCGTACAGCTATTTTGCGCAGATCTATAGCGCGTGTCGAAGCGGTGGGATTGATGTTGATATCGTCAATTCGCAGTCTGATTTAACGGAATACAAGTTAGTTATTGTGGCTAACCAAATGATTGCGTCGCAGGCGTTACTGGCGCAGCTCGAGGCAATTGATGCACAAGTGTTGCTCATGACGGGTTGTGGCTCACGCACCGAAGAATGTGCGATTCCGCCGTCATTGGCTCCTGGGAATTTTCGCTCACTTATCGACATCACTATCAATCGCAGTGAATCACTGCCTGAATGTGCGCACCTTGCGGTAAACACAGCTGAGGCAGATTACGTTGCCGCTTATTGGCGTGAACGTGTTGTATCTGACCTTCAGCCAATGGGAGTTTTTGAGGATGGTTGGGGGTTTCATTACGTACAAGGGCGAGTGCACTACTTGAATGCGGTCTTGACGAAGTCGAGCCTACAGCAGTTTATCCGCCATCGTTTGGATGACGCAGATGTGGCGATTTGTGACGGAATTGACGGGATACGCTACCGCGCTTGCGGTTCCGTGCGATTTGCCTTCAATTACGGGCCTGATACGGTTACCCTGTCTGAACAGACTGACTACCTATTGGGCCAATCGACGTTAGCGCCAGGTGATGTTGCTGCCTGGTCTAGCGATACCTTGTAATGAATGTTTTAATAAACGTTGCAGGGTATCGATTGTGAATGTGGCTTGCGAAGTTAGCGAGCCAATGTGTAGTACCTAAGAGTCAGTGTTTAAGACCTTAGCTTTAACAATGTAGTTTTTGATAGTAGTAATTATTGATAATAATAGGGCCTATATGTCCTATTTTGTTTGATCATTATCCGATGGAGGATGAAATACAATGAGTTTACGATTTACCAAGCTAGCACTCGGTGCTGCCCTTGGCAGCCTATTTTCTGGCGCGCTTCTGGCCAGCGATTTGGTCGTTACATTCGACGATCTAAACCCTGATAAGAAAGCCGCGTTTGAAGCCGCTATCGATGCTTTCAAAGCAGCAAACCCTGATATCAACGTTGTTGCAAACAATGGCGATCGCGAAGCGCATAAAAATACGATTCGTAATGCGTTACAAAATGATGCGCCTGACGTAATTACTTGGTACCCAGGTAATCGCATGGGTCCATTTGTAGATGCAGGTCTATTCCTAGATATCTCTGATCTTTGGGCGTCTGATGAAAACTTGTCATCTAAGTTCAACGCCATCAAGCCAACGATGTCACGTGATGGAAAGCAGTGGGGCGTGCCTTACTCTTACTATCAGTGGGGTGTTTACTACCGCAAAGACATCTATGACAAGCTAAGCTTGAGCGAGCCTAAGAACTGGGAAGAACTACTAGGTAACTGCGACACACTTAAAGAAGCAGGCGTTACACCTTTCACTATCGGTACTCAGTACCTATGGACTGCGGCTGGTGTATTCGATTACCTAAACCTACGTACTAATGGTTATGAAGTTCATAACGATCTAACTGCTGGCAAAATCAAATACACAGATGATCGAATCCGTGCAACATTTGCTAAGTGGGAAGAAATGCTTGATCGTTGTTCTTTCGTAAGCACGCACGCAACGATGGATTGGCAAGCAGCTATATCGCCTTTCGCAAAAGGTGATGCAGCCATGTACGTTATGGGTAACTTCTCAGTTGGTCAGTACAAAGACGCAGGTCTAACCGATGACCAAATTGATTTCTTCCAGTTCCCTGAAATCACTGCAGGCGTTCCTCGTGCAGAAGAAGCACCAGCTGACGCATTCTTTATCCCAGCAAAAGCGAAGAACGTTGAAAACGCTAAGAAATTCCTAGCATTCATTGCAACGCCACAAATTCAGGGCGACTGGAACAAGGCAATTGGCCAACTTCCACCTAACTCTGACGCTGAAATCAATGCCGATGATAAGTTCATCGTTGAAGGTATGGCTACGTTATCAACTGCTGCTGGTTTAGCTCAGTTCTATGACCGAGACGCACCTGCAGCAATGGCTAAAGCCGGTATGGAAGGCTTCCAAAAATTCATGCTTGATCCATCTACACTGGATGAAGTGCTGGAAGGCCTTGATAAAGTACAAGCTGAAGTTTACTAAGCAGTATCAGTACTTATTGTGCTAAAAAGTAATACCAAAGCCGGCTACCTTGTGTAGCCGGCTGCGGTTTAAAACCTTCGATATTTAGCGATATTGCTAATAACAATAGCTACTCACAGAGCATCTTCTCTATGACATCAAACGTTGCGGGTTCAAATAATCGATTTGACACATCTGTAAACCAGATGGCCATTGCAGGTGTTGTGTTAGCACTGTGTGTTTATGTATTGATGTTTGTTATCAATACAACCATGGTGCAAGAGATGTTTGGTTATTCCAGGCAAATCAGTGCTCGAGTTCCTACGTTCTTTATGCGTATGGGCGTACTACTAGTGGCTATCGCTGCTGGCTTTTTTATGATTACCGGTCATTCCTACTACAAGCGCAACAAGCTCGCAGTTGCGCCTTGGCTATTTCTGGCTATAGGTCTGGCCTTCTTTATGGTTTACGTCATCATTCCCATATTTCAATCCATTTCGTTTTCGTTTACTAAGTGGAATGGCTTGTACGATATCAACGGCGATTGGACCGGCGAATGGGTGGGTTTACACAACTACCGTATTTTGTGGGACGACCCTAATTTTTGGACGTCACTAAAGAACAACCTTATTTGGCTAGTCTTGTTTATGCTGGCGGTGCCTATCGGGTTGTTTATCGCCTTGTTTCTTAACCAAACGGTTATGGGTATCCGTATTTACAAGTCACTCTTTTTCTTCCCATTTGTTATTTCACAAGTGGTTGTAGGGCTAATATTTGCGTGGGCATATAACCCAGAATTTGGTTTGCTCAGTGAAATCTGGGGTTGGTTTTTTTGTGACTTCAAAGAAAACATCATGGGCAACCTAAGCCGAGTTTGTTCAGTCGACCCACCCTCCATACTGGGAGATGCGAATACGGCTACCTATGGCATCATTGCCGCGGGCCTGTGGCCGCAGATCGCTTACTGCATGATTTTGTATCTTACCGGGCTTAACAATGTGTCTCCAGATCAAATCGAGGCAGCGCAGCTTGATGGTGCTAAGGGCTGGAAGATGCTAAGACATGTTGTGTTGCCTCAGCTGAAGCCTGCAACGTTTATTGCCATTGTCGTTACCGTTATTGGCGCGTTACGCTCGTTCGATATGATCGCAACGATGACGCAAGGCGGCCCCTATGGTTCTACCAATGTGCTGGCTTATTACATGTACGATCAAGCAGTAGGTGAGGGTGTTGGCCGTTACGGTTACGGTTCGGCGATTGCCACCGTGCTGTTTTTTATTATGCTTGTCTATATCAGTTACTTTTTATACCGGATGTATCAAGACGAGAAGGAGGGCGGCTAATGTTTCCTAAACCGATAAAAAACTACTCTCCCAAAGCGCAGCTGGCCTACAAGCTTGCTTTGCCAATTGCCTTGTTATTGTGGCTGTTGCCTTTGCTTGCGATTTTCATGACGTCCATCCGGCCTGTTTCGGATATCGCACAGGGTAATGTGTTTGGTATCCCCAGCTCGTTTCAGATGTTGCAAAACTATGGCGAGGTATTTGCCAAAACTGACGCCATGCGATACTTGATTAATACATTGCTTATCGCTCTACCCACAATGATTTTGTCGGTTGGTTTAGCGTGCTTGACAGGCTATGCACTGGCGATTTACAAATTCCGTTGGGCCTTGCCACTATTCTTTTTGTTTGTTGCTGGCAACTTCGTACCATTCCAAATTCTGATGCTTCCCGTGGTGGATATCTCGGTGAAGTTGGAAATTATCAACACAGTGCCGGGGCTTGTCATGTTTCATGCGGCCTTTCAAACAGGCTTTTGTACGCTGTTTATGCGCAACTTTATGAAAGCTCTACCGTTTGAGTTGATTGAATCTGCAAGGCTAGAGGGTGTTGGAGAATTTCAGATATTTTGGCATCTAGTGCTGCCGCTTGTTAAGCCTGCCATCGCTGCACTTTGTGTGTTGATATTTACGTTTATCTGGAACGATTTTTTCTGGGCTACGGTATTGATACAAGAGGATTCCAGTTTACCCATCACGGTTGGTGTGCGTACGCTTAATGGTGAATTTGTGCAGCAGTGGCATCTTATATCAGCTGCATCGCTACTCGCGGCCATGCCACCGGTGCTGATGTTTTTCCTCATGCAAAAGCACTTTATTGCTGGGCTTACCCTGGGTGCAACAAAAGGGTAGTACTCAGTGATCTAACCAATCTATTAGTTTGGCCCATGCGTTGGTTAACTAATAGCTTGGTAATGTCAGGCATATTCACCGTGTATTCAGCTATAAATACCATACTGGTAGCAGGAATATTCAGGGCGTAAATGCTGTGTCAAAAAGCTCAACCAATCAACGGTTAATTACACTGGCGCTATTGATGCCGTTAGTAGCCTGCGTCACTGCAAGTGAAACGATATCGGGTACTGCAAGCGAAAGGCCGATGAGCCTGGTGACTCAACAAAGATCCATCGATTGGGATCGAGCAGGCGAAGATGCATCTCAAAGCAATGCTGGGCTTGAAAGGCGTCGTGCTGACACAACACTAACCGTTCCGCTGCTACTGCCTCCAACCACAGTGAATATTAGTGGTGCGCCTGGGCAGCTGAGCTTTGCGGAGCCAAAAATACTAACTGATGCAAAAGGTTATTCGGCCGTCGTTGCTAGTGATAGTTTTGACATGCTAATTGATGCGAGTAACCAAATGATGATCACAGAAGAGGCTGCCACTTCAGAATTTCCACAAGATTTTGACGGTGAGTATCAGTCTTTCGAGATGGGTGGCCAGCTCACTGTTGGGCGCTACGGTGCGCTATACGCGATCCAATTTATTTGTACTGACA
>CALJAA010000032.1 GCA_938028465.1 uncultured Granulosicoccaceae bacterium
ATGGGCTGCTCTCTTTCCCAGTCATTGCCGCGAATCAAATCAAGAAAGCTCTCACCTTGTAACGGTTGTATTGCATGCCCACCCATCTCGGTCACATAACTGCAATCCGTTGCAGCCAGAATCGTGGGCAGAACATCAACCACATGACAAGGAGTGTGGCCAACCGAAGGTTGCTTAATGCCATTTGGCCAATGTGCAATTAAAGGCGTTGAAATACCACCCTCATGCACATAGTGCTTATAGAGCCTAAAGGGTGCATTCGACACGTTTGCCCAAGGCTTATCATAACTTTGAAAGGTTAAAGCATCACCGGGCCGAAGGTTAGGCACATTTCCCATCGTCATTTTTTGCCCATCATGAGTAACATCGGGGTAATACTGCGCCCAACCATCCTCAGCCATAAATTCTGCACAGCCGCCATTGTCGGATAAAAACAATATTAAGGTGTTGTCCAACTGATCAAGCCGTTCAAGTGCTGATACCAACCGCCCGATTGACTGATCCATTCGATCGACCATCGCAGCATAAGTGGCCATTTTACTGGCCTCCCAATCAGGCAATTGAACCGCGCTCCACGGCATAACATCGCTATCACGCGGTGAAATATCCCAGTTACTTTGCAGAATATTGCGTCCATTCATCTCTTCATGACGAACGGCGCGAATCTCATCCCATCCTTTGTTGTATACCCCATCGTAGCGAGCAATATCTTCCGCTGGTGCATGCAGCGGCCAATGAGGAGCTGCATGTGCAAGATACAAAAAGAACGGTTGCTTATCGCTAACAGCGCTTTCCACCATCGTGATCGCTTTGTCGGTTATCGCGTCGGTAAAATAGAAATCATCGGGAACCGTAGCCACTTGGCTATCATCTTCAAGCATGCAGTGCGGACTAAAGAAACTAGTCGCGCCATCAACAATGCCGTAAAACTTATCAAAACCACGCTGCCTAGGTGTCGGGTGATCAACATCACCTACTCGCCATGAGTCGATATCTCTAGCAACAAAATCCCCAGCCACATGCCACTTACCGGACATCAATGTTCGGTAGCCGGACTCACGCAATACTTCGGCTATGGTTGCGCTGTCATTGCGCAAAAAACCTTGGTAAGCGGGAGTGCCTAAATTGGCGCCCATGTGGCCGACACCTGCGTTGTGTGGGTAAAGGCCCGTAAGTAACGATGCTCTAGTCGGGCAACAGCGAGCACAGTTGTACATTGCCGTTAACAATGCGCCATTGTTGGCCAGCTTATCGATATTAGGTGTATTGATTTCTGATCCAGTGACGCCAAGATCAGCAAAGCCCATATCATCGACCAACACCAATACCACATTGGGTTTATCTAAATCACTAGCGTGTTTTATGACGATTGATTCTCCGTTGCAGAGTGTTTAGTGATTACCTTCCCCAGTATAGCCAGTTTATTGTGGTGTACCGAGCACAGCCAACACAATGCCCACGGCCACCACCCCGATCCAGAGAGTACGCTGCAAACCGATTTTTTCACCGAGCCAAATACGCGCAGCGATGGTTGTTGCCGCTGCAAATCCTGCAAACCCTATCGTTGCCGACACGCGATTTCCATCTTGAGAACCAATTAAAAATGCGCCTAAAGCCATGGTTTCGAGTGTTGATTGCAGTATCACCAACCACATCATTCGGCCGCCTTTCGGCCAGCTTAGCTGTAAACCTCTTAGCAACTGAAATAGAATCAGCAATATCACCGCAACGAGTGCAGCACCACGATTGATATACAGCGCATCCATTGGGTCAATTAAATCACTGGCCTCTTGCGCAAGAAACATCCGTACCGAAACAGCCACTGCCGCCCCTAAGGCAAACATCACGGTTAACCGTAACCACGCAGCGTCGTATTGGGTGCCCGTATCAACAGCAGACTCTCGCGACAGCATAAACACACCACCAAACACGATAAACGTGGCAAGCACTTGCCAGATAGTCCAGCTCTCTCCAGCAATGATATTTAAACCCAGGAGTAACACAACAAACACAGATGCCGTGGGCGATGCCACTGCTACTGGTCCGCGTGCCAAAGCCGAATAAAGAAGCGACAACACCACCACGTTAAGCGCACCACTGATACCCGAAAGCAACCAAGCGCGCGGATGCCACTCAGGCCAGCTATCAAACATCAGAGCATTAACGTTAAGCGATGAGAACGACACCAACATGACGCACAGCACCAACACGCCTAGCGACACCCGTTTAGCGGTAACGCGCGCTATGCAGTCTGAACCACCAATTAAGATGGCTCCTAAGAGCCCCCAAAGTACGCCTGTCATTGTTTGCTTGCCACCCGGTAAATCGCTGGGCTATATTAGCCCAATTCGTGGATCAGCCAGCAATAAGTACCACCAATGCCGTAAACAGGACACCCGATGAATAATGATCGACTTGATAAGCTTGTTAATAAGCTCATCATAGCAACCGACCCTGCTGAAGTAGTGAGTTTGTATGCAGAATGGGCCGAACGCTATGATAGCGATTTAGATGAATTTGGCTATGTCGCTCCTCAAATAGCCATTGAAGCATTTACGCCATTGGTGATGGATAAAAACGCACTCATCTATGACGCTGGCTGCGGAACTGGCACGGTTGGCAAACTACTGGGAGAGCAAGGTTATAACAATATCGTCGGTGCAGATTTTTCAGATGAAATGCGTAAGCTTGCCGAAAAGTTTGACGCCTACACCCGATTAGAATATGCCGACTATGGCAAGGCTGTTGACATAAAAGATGATACCTATGATGCCATCATTAGCGTAGGTGTTTATACCGCGCGCTTTGAAGGCGTATTTTTACGCGAGATGCTACGTATCCTAAAACCAGGCCGCCCGTTTTTATTTAGTTGCCGCCCGCACTACTTCGATGGCGATGTTGAACCGCAACTTGGCACACTAAAAGATGAAGGGCTTATTGCCAAAATTGATATTGAAGATAAGCCTTACATGCTTAAGCAACAAGCTAATGCCTATTACATCACCCTGCACAAACCTTAGCTGATTCGTTCGGAGTACGGCTTTGTAAGCTGCCTTGGCAATTTTACGTTGCCGCTAACTTCGCCCGGGTAAATAGCTCTTCAGGGTTGCCCGACATTCTCCATGCAGCGCTGGAATAGCGGCCTTTCATTTTTTTGAGTGCCTTTTTAGAGTTTTTATTGTCACCCATCATGCCTAGCGCACAAGCAAAATACTGCAACCCATCCAAGTAACCTTGCGATTGTGAACTATCTTCCGATTTGAGTTTGCAGATTGTATCTTATTGATACGAGCCCAAAAACAGCCCATGTGACGCTTTGAGAGCACAAAAGCCCGTTGTTACCCCATATGACTCACCTCAGCGCATTGCAAATGTGGGTCGTGGATCTACACTTCTATACAACTATTAACATCAAATATTGGCTTTTATGGACAGTTTACTAAATATCGAGAACTTATTTACGCTAGGCGCCCTGGTGGTGCTTCAGGCGGTGCTGGGTTTTGACAACCTGCTGTACGTCTCGCTTGAATCAAAGCGCGCACCAGCAGACAAACAAGCGATGGTTAGAAAGCTAGGTATAGGCATGGCTATCGTGCTACGTATCGTGCTGCTTTTTGCATTGGTGCAACTTATACAATACGTACAAGAGCCCGTATTCGGAATCAACATAGGTAATGCTATACATAGCTCGTTTAACATCCATAGCCTGATAGTTTTGGTTGGCGGTATTTTCATCATCTACACCGCAATCAAAGAAATCTGGCATATGATCAGCCTGGAAGACGCACATGAAACGGACACCAAACCGAAATCAGTCGGTACTATTATATTTTGGATCGTATTAATGAACCTCGTGTTCTCGTTTGATTCGATCTTAAGTGCCATGGCATTAACCGATGTATTTTGGGTGATGGCAACTGCAATCATCATTGGTGGTATTTTGATGATTTGGCTAGCCGACCATGTCTCAGAGTTTTTAGAAAAGAACCGTATGTACGAAGTACTCGGCTTACTCATACTTTTCGTTGTGGGCATCATGCTGATCGGTGAAGGTGGCCACCTAGCGCATCTTGAGTTTTTTGGTAATCCTGTTGTACCGATGAGTAAAACAACGTTCTACTTTGTTATTGGTGTATTGGTTGTTACTGACTTAGTACAGTCGCGATACCAAAAGAAACTACTGGCTGCTAAACAACGTAAGGCGGGTACTACACCGGTTTAACAGCGTACTGTCATCCCCGCGAAGGCGGGAATGACAATACCTACTCAGGATTATCAATAACCATTTCCGCAAAACCAGGCGTTCGCCAAATATCAAAACCCGTATCAGTTTTATACGTCAGCTGCACTTCAATACTCTGTTCATGAATAATCGCCTGTGCTTTTTCTGGCGCGACTACCATCAACGCGGTTGCCCAAGCATCCGCTAACATGGTATTGCGATGCAACACCGTGGCAGCAACGGTATTGTGGCTGATGGGTTGATGCGTTTGCCCATCGATTAAATGCGACACACGCTTGCCGTCTATTTCGCGGTAGTTTCTGTAGGAGCCCGAACTTGCAACGCTCAAGTTGCTCATTGCTAACCCTTGTGCCACCTCACCATTGGGTATCTCTATACCCACACGCCAGGGCTTATCTTTTGTACGATAGCCACGTGCCCGTACCTCTCCACCAATCTCAGCCAAGTAATCATAAGCTCCTATCCTCTCCACGATTAATCCGATGCGATCTACCGCGTAGCCCTTAGCCAAGGACGACAGGTCAATACGCATCTGTGGATGGTCTTTACTCATTTTTGAACCTGCGCGAACGATACGATTAAACCCAGTCGCTTCAGAAGCTTCTTGTAATTGTTGCTCAGTTGGAGCCTCGCCATTTTGATCAGCGGCTCCAAAACCCCACGCATCAATCACAGCACCTAAGGTAACGTCATAAGCACCATCACTTACCTCACTAATTCGCAAGGAAGCATCCAACACAAACAAGATTTCAGCATTAAGCCGCGTGAGTTCGGTTGAGGTGCTGGCGTTAAATTGGGATAGCTCTGAGTCAGCTTGGTAAGTCGACATCAATTGATTGATGCGTAGTAACTCACCCTCAATCGCTTTTTGCAATGCATCTAAGGTGATCGGGCCTGGAGGCGTAGCCAACACAACCGACCAAGTGGTGCCCATCGTTGTGCCAGAGAGTACGGCTTGTTCGCTTTTACCACCGCAGCCTAGAAGCTGCGATACCAGCAGCAAAGCGACAATAATGGAGCGCAACACTTATTCCCAACCGTAATCATGAGTGAGCTCTTCATGCTGTGCAATAGCTCGCAAGGTCACAACATCCAAACCGGTTAATGCGCAATTAGGGTCGCTACTGTGATTGATAAACCTAAATTCATTGGTAAGCTCTAAGCCCACCTTACGGCTTAACCACAATACGTAAGTGCCTTCTTCTTCCGTTGGCATACCCTGCAAGCGACCCAGCGTTACATCTTCACTAATATCAATGGCAGCAAATAATCCTTTGCCGTGTATCGGGCTCTGTGCTGCGTAAACATACTCTGCCATGCGCCTTGCATTCCTGCGAGCACGCTTACTGATGCGCATTGTCTTAGACAATATCGGTTCAGGTTTTGTTGTTTGATTCATGATTAAGCGCGGTAAAGATGTGCAACCCTAAGCGTTACTTATCCAACAATAAAGCTACGGTAACAACATTGATATAACAAAAAGAAGGAATACGATGCGTCGCAGTCTACCGCAGCAGCGCTGTTCAGACAATATCGATATGGCGTACAACTAGAAGGGACAACCAAAGAGGGAGATACTACGGGGCTACCACGCGGATCACGAACCGATCCGCGCGGTATTATGGCTAACTACCAATGAGCCACTAGTGTGTGTCACTAGTGAGTCATTACATAGTATCAACTACATAGTATGAGTTGGGCGTTCGCCAGAGATCGCGCCAGCAAGGTGCTGCTCGATGTTCTTCTTAGTGTCGCCACTGTCTTCTTCATCAAAAGCAATACCGACACCTGGCGTCTTGTTGCCTTGTGAGCCTGCTGGGGTTACCCAAACAACCTTGCCATTCACTGCTGCTGGGGCGACATCATCCATCACCTTAAGCAACATAAAGACTTCGTCGCCAAGATCATACTGGCGAGAAGTGGGTACGAAAACACCACCGTTTTGCGTAAACGACATATATGCCGAATAGAGCGCACCGCGGTCAGTGATAGAGAAGGCAATAATGCCTTTACGATTTTCAGTGGTCATGCCGTTACCTTCAGCCTTGAATCATCAATCGGATATCGGCAAAAAGTCCCTCAAGCACAGCCTGAGTTTTGAAACTAGCACTGTCTGAGCGCGTTAGTTGCTGCAATCGATCGTAAATTGTGAACCATTGCTCACTTTGCAGGCAGTCAACCGTCGCCGATATGGCTTCAACTGTCGCAGGATCCGCGCCAAATTGACGACCTTGCTGCTGACCCGTAGCCATTGCTGTAAGTTGACTAAAATGAGCTAGGCAGCGTGAGGTTGGATAATCCTTCAGCGAATCAACAATTTTACCCACGCTTGCTCGGTGGCCTAGCAGATCGACCCAGGCTTTAGTGAGTAGCTGTTGCTCATCGCTCCACGCACCTGCTTGCTGCCTAATGACCCGATAGGGAGCGCCACCTACAGCCTGTAAAGCGGCCGTACCATCAGCAACACCCTGCTCTTCTAACCAGCTAGCTGCGGCTTGGGTATCTTGGTTTGTCATAGTGATTTTTTGGCAGCGGCTACGTACTGTTGCTGGCAGTGAACCCGGCTTGTCTGTAACCAATATTAGTATCGTGCCGTCGCCGGGTTCTTCTAGTGTTTTTAACAATCCATTTGCGGAGTTACGATTCATTGCATCGGCATCGTTAATAATGGCAACGCGATAGCTCTTACCATTGGCAGTGAGATGAAGCCAATCCACCAGCTGACGTATCGCATCAACCTTGATCACTTCACTGCCTTCCTCTGTTGCAATGTAGCGGTAATCCGCATGAGCTTCAGCCGCTAGTTGATTGCAAGCACTGCAATTACCACAAGCGCCTTTGATTGACGGTTGCTCACATAACAACGCTGCCGCTGCAAACAAAGCGAATTCATGCTTACCCATACCTTCTACACCAGCCAGTAGTAGCGCATGCGGCATTTGTTCTTTTTCATGCCGATACAGTAGCTGCCACCAGTATTCAGCTAACCAAGGTGGGCAAAGTGCTTGAGAAGGATTGGGAGACAAAGCGTTCGTCACGCTTTCGCTAAAAGCGGTTGTAGTGCTTCAAGCACTGCTTGCTGTACTTGTTCAATTGATTGGCCCGCATCAATTATCTTAACGCGTTGCGGATCATCAGCAGCACGCTGTAAATAAGCTGCGCGGGCGCGTTCAAAAAAGGCCAGCTCTTCGCTTTCGATTCGGTCTAACTTGCCGCGGTTAGCAGCGCGTGCCATGCCCGATTTAATGTCCATATCAAGCAGCAGCGTTAGATTAGGTTGTAGGTCGGCTTTAACCAATGCATGTAAATCAGCTATAACATCAGCCCCCAGCTCTCTACCCCCGCCTTGGTAGGCAAAACTGGCATCAGTGAACCGATCAGACAACACCCACTTACCTTGACTCAATGCAGGTTCAATCACTTTATCAATATGTTCACTGCGAGACGCGGCCATGAGTAGCAGCTCAGTTTGAGCCAACATGCCTGCACGGCCATGCAATAACAGCTCTCGAAGTGATTCGCCTAAATCGGTACCGCCAGGCTCGCGGCTAACAACAACTTCAATGCCTGCTTGCTTTAATTGCTCTTCAATAAACAAACGATTAGTGGTTTTACCGACACCTTCAAGGCCTTCGAGCGATATGAATTGTCCACGTGGCATACAATTATTTTTTCAGTTGGTATTTGCGCACAGCAGCATTGTGCTGCTCTAACGTATCGGAAAACTTGTGTGTGCCATCGCCACGCGAAACAAAATACACAGCAGATGTAGCCGCAGGATGCATCACCGCATGGATCGCCTCACGGCCTACCATGGCGATAGGTGTAGGTGGCAAACCGCCACGGGTGTACGTGTTATACGGCGTATCAGTGGTTAAATCAGAGCGACGAATATTGCCATCATAACTATCACCCATACCGTAGATTACCGTTGGGTCTGTTTGCAAACGCATCTTTGCACGAAGCCGTGTGACGAACACACCCGCAATTATAGGCCGCTCTTCAGCAACGGCTGTTTCCTTCTCGACTATTGAGGCCAGTACCAATGCTTCATAGGGGGTAGCAAACGGTAAATCACTTTGCCTGCCCTGCCATTCTTCTTCGAGCACTTTATTTAGCATGCTATGCGCACGCTGTAAGTACTCAAGATCAGTTGTATTTTTTGGAAAGCTGTAGGTATCAGAAAAAAACACACCTTCAGGATGAAGGTCGGCCTGTCCAAGCTTGGCCATGATTTCTTTGTCGGAGACATCAGTAAGTGTTTGCACTAAATCGCTACTTTTTGAGAGCTTCTCTCGTAGCAGTTTGAAGGTGCTACCCTCAATAATGCTGACAGTATATTGCTTAGTTTGCCCTTTGATAAACGTATCAAATAGCTCAGGTACCGTTGGTGTGCCCTGCAGCACGAATTCACCCGTTTTGATCGCGGACGATTTTTTGCTTAACCGCGCGTAAAGGTCGAACCAATGGGGTTTGTCGATAATGCCTTCCTTAACCAGCGCTTTGGATACACGCTTGGCTGACCAACCACTTTCGATAGTGAAGTGCGATTGGGCTTCGCTAATAGCAAGGGGTTTCGCTAGATAGTCGTTGTAATCTTTGTAGGCTAAGCCTGCTACAACTGCAGCGATACCCAATAATAAAAATAGAAATCGAAACATGCGGATTGATAACCTTATCTAGCGATGACGAGGCCTTGTTGCCAGCGTATTGCCTGTTGTCCGTTAGTGTCTAATCTAACGCAAACACCAATGTACCGTTTGTACCACCAAAACCAAACGAATTTGACATCGTTGCTTTAAGTTGCGCTTTGCGTGCTTTGTGCGGCACGTAATCAAGATCGCAACCTTCACTCGGGTTGTCTAGGTTAATAGTAGGTGGTGCTATCTGATCTCGCAATGCCAACACCGAAAACACAGCTTCAATACCCCCTGCAGCGCCAAGCAAATGGCCGGTCATGCTCTTAGTGGAACTCACCAACAGCGACGCAGCATCGCTTCCAAACACGGCTTTGATTGCGTCGGTTTCTGCTCCATCGCCAGCAGGCGTTGACGTGCCATGTGCATTAACATACTGCACATCGCTTGCAGCAAGATCAGCATTTTTAAGCGCCGCCTGCATACAGCGTGCTGCACCTTCGCCGTTAGCCGATGGCATGGTCATGTGATGAGCGTCTCCACTCATACCGTAACCAACCAAGTCACAGTAAATAGTTGCACCGCGAGCTTTAGCATGTTCGTATTCTTCAAGCACCATTACACCGGCGCCATCGCCCAGAACAAAACCGTCTCGATCTTTATCCCACGGGCGACTAGCTGCCTCGGGATTGTCATTGTTTGTTGAGAGTGCACGTGCCGCACCAAAGCCTGCCAAACCTAATGGACACGTAGCCATTTCAGCGCCCCCGGCAATCATCACATCAGCATCACCGTATTCGATGATCCGAGCGGCATCACCTAAGTTATGTGTGCCAGTTGTGCAAGCGGTTGTAATACAAACGTTAGGGCCCTTGTAACCAAACTTGATCGACAAGTTACCGCTGATCATATTAATGATGGTGGACGGTACAAAAAAAGGCGATACCTTACGTGGCCCACCATTTAGTAAATTTTGATGTTGGATTTCGATATTCGGCAAACCACCAATGCCTGACCCAATCGCGACCCCTACTCGATCAAGATCCAGCCCTTCCGCATTATCTAAGCCTGCATCAACTATCGCCTGCATACCGGCAGCCACACCAAAATGAACGAAGGTGTCCATCTTGCGAGCTTCTTTTTTGCTTAGGTAGGTTTCGACGTCGAAGTCTTTAACTGACGCACTGAATTGAGTATTGAATGCACTCGCATCGAAAAAATCGATAGTGCTAGCGCCAGACACGCCTGCAAGAATGTTTTTCCAACTAGTGGCAACATCGTTGCCTACTGGGGTCACTAGCCCGAGGCCGGTTACTACTACTCGCCGGCGTACCATTTGACGTGCCATTATTAGGGTATCCCTAGGTTGCCCGTCAGTATACTAACCAAGCAATATGCCCTGCTAGATTTTATGTGCGTGGATGGCTGCGCACAGCCACCCACGTCGCGGTAACGAATAGATTGGCAGAATTAGCCAATGTTCGCGTTAACGTAATCAACCGCCTGCTGAACAGTGGTGATTTTTTCTGCTTCTTCATCAGGAATTTCGCATTCGAATTCCTCTTCCAAAGCCATTACTAGCTCTACTGTGTCGAGTGAATCTGCTCCGAGATCTTCCACAAAAGATGCCGTGGTGGTGACTTCTTCTTCTTTAACGCCTAACTGTTCAACGACAATCTTTTTAACGCGCTCGTCGATACTGCTCATTTTGGGGTAAACCTCCGAAAACTAGCGGCACCGTGTGCGCCACTATTGTTGTTAAACCGTCTTACCAGCGCCTAAAAATTAGGATCCGTGTCGGGTCAAGATCATACATATGATCGTTAAAATACTGTTCAAGATTTTATAGTGCATTTTCGCATTTTCAAGCGCTTTAGGTGGGCTTTTACCGCGACTATTTCCGATTACTTGCTGTCAAATTACTGCCTTGTACAAAAAATGTACTATTGCATGTGCATTCCGCCGTTAATACTCAGCGTGTGGCCCGTAATATAGCCAGCTTCAGGTGAGGCCAAAAATACGCAAGCATGGGCAATATCATCAGGCGTACCCAATCTGCCCAGTGCGATTTCTGCTTTTAATTTGGTTTGCTGCTCCTCTGGCAATGAGGCCGTCATATCTGACTCAATAAAGCCCGGTGCAACCGTATTGACGGTGATGCCACGTGAGCCAATTTCACGCGCTAATGATTTACCAAATCCGATCAAACCAGCCTTTGCCGCTGCGTAATTAGCCTGCCCAGCGTTACCTGTTAAACCAACCACTGATGCGATATTGATGATGCGTCCAGCGCGCGCTTTTACCATTGGCTTAATAACCAACTTGGTTAAACGAAACACGCTGTTTAGATTTGTGGAAATAACGTCATTCCATTCGTCATCTTTCATTCGCATAAACAAGTTGTCGCGAGTGATACCGGCGTTGTTAACTAAGATGGTAATCGCACCATACTGCTCAGTTATATCTGCAATAGTTTGCACACAAGCATCAGCATCTGTCACGTTTAGCTTCATGCCACAGCCTGTTACACCTGCAGCTTTGAAGCGCTCAGTGATAGCCGCCGCACCATCATCACTGGTTGCGGTACCCACAACTGTAATACCAGATGCAGCCATCATGTCGGCAATGGCTTTACCAATGCCACGGCTTGCGCCAGTAACCAATGCAATTTGATTGCTCATTTAGGATCCTTTATCAAGCAGGTTCAGCTTGAGTGTCAAATAGTGTAGCGAGTAACTCTGGAGTTTCAGAGGCAAGCGTTGGCAAGGCTTTGTCGATACGCTTGCCAAGGCCTGTTAAGACCTTACCAGGACCGCATTCAATAATGCGAGACACATTATGATGATCGCGTAAATTCTGAATGGTGTTAGTCCATCGCACTGGGCTGTATACGTGCTCACGCAATGTTGATAGAAACACCTCTTGCGAGGGTGCAACTTTTGCGGTGGCATTTTGCAACAACGGTATTGAAGGTGTTTGCCAATTAATCGCGTTTATCGACTCGCAGAGGCTTTCGCCCGCCGCTCGCATAAGCGAACTATGATTGGGCACACTTACGGGCAACATCATGGCTTTACGTGCGCCATGCTCCTTCGCCACTTCTGTTAGTTTTTGCAGTACATCTAAATGCCCAGATACCGCCACTTGCCCCGGAGCATTAAAATTAACGGCTTCAATAACGCGGCTACCACTTAGCGATTTGCACAAAGCAACAACGGCATCATCATCCATGCCGATCAATGCAGCCATCCCACCTTCACCTTCAGGCACCGCTACAGCCATCAGCTCTGATCGCTTCGCCACAAGCTTTAGCCCTTCTTCGAAAGTCAGCGCAGACGCGGCGACCATTGCAGCGAATTCACCCAAGCTATGCCCAGCAATGGCAACGGGGGTTTCCAAACCTTGCTCCTTTAGCAAACGCCACATGGCGATATCACCAATAAACATGAGTGGTTGCGTATTGCGAGTATCCGCAAGCACATCATCTGGCCCTGCTTGCGACATTGCCCAATAGTCAGTGCCCAGCACATCGGCTGCTTCTGCAAAGGTTGTTTGAATAATGGAATGTTCGGCAGCGAGCTCCGCAAGCATAGCGATGCGTTGCGACCCCTGACCTGGAAACACGACAGCCGTGTTCATCAATTTGCTCCTGTTGGTGTTAAGCCAAGCACGTGAGTCATATCGTATAACCCAGCGCTCTGATCACTTAACCAAAGCGCAGCTCTTACCGCACCACGTGCAAACGTCGCACGATCATTGGCCTTATGAGTAATTTCTATTCGCTCGCCGTTACCTGCAAACAGGACGGTGTGCTCACCGATGATATCGCCAGCCCGTACTGTGGCAAAGCCGATTTCTTTTGGATCGCGTGCGCCAGTGATGCCTTCGCGTGCATACACTGCACATTCTTTGAGATCACGGCCTAAAGCCTCAGCCACCACTTCACCCATCTTCAATGCCGTACCCGACGGCGCATCCACTTTATGATGGTGATGAGCTTCGATAACTTCAACATCGTAATCATCACCCAAAGCAGATGCGGCTTGCGCTAACAACGATAAAGTCAGTGTTACACCAATACTGTAATTAGGCGCAAATACGATAGGCATGCTTTTAGATGCTTCAGCTATTTGCTCAAGCTGATCGGGATCAAACCCTGTCGTACCAATAACAACACGCGCATCACTGCCTTTTAAACTATTGAGAAGATCGATTGAAGCTGATGGCGCTGAAAAATCGATAATGGTATCAAAGCTGCCAATCACGCTTTGTATTGAATCAACAACCGTGACCCCGGTGGGAATCTCACCGCAAAGAACTTGAACATCAACGCCGATCGCTGGCGTATCAGGGCGATCAACCGCGGCGGTTATTTGCGCCAAAGGTTGTTCGGCAACGCCTTGTAAAAGCTGCCTGCCCATTCGACCAGCTACACCGTTGATTGCTATTTTTTTTGAATTATTAGACACGTGAGTGAATGTTTTGGAGAGGCGTTATTAAACGTCATTTATTGGGCAAAATGATACCACAGGCGTGGGTTTGCTAGCGAGAGCTGGATTGGTTAAAAACTGTCCATTTGTTGTCATCCCCGTGCATTGGCATACCTACGCATTGTCATTCCCGCGAAGGCATGTCATTCCCGCGCAGGCGGGAATCCACACATGATCGGAGTATGGATCCCCGCCTTCGCGGGGATGACAATGCGCGGGAATGACAAGTCATACAGAGGATGACGCTTTTTCGCAAAGATGACATGCCTTCGCGAGGAAGACAGCTAAAGCAAATCCTTCAGCAACTCCATCAATGCCGCCTCATCATGCACAGGCACACCAAGCGATTCAGCTTTAGTCACTTTTGAGCCCGGCGACGCGCCGGCATAAACAGCCGTGGTTTTTTTGGATACGCTACCACTCACTTTCGCACCCATTTGCACCAACAGTTGTTTTGCTTGATCTCGCGTGAGCTTCTCCATACTGCCCGTTAGCACGTAGGTATTACCTGCTTCTGTTTGCTCAACATCAACCGTTTCGATAATCGGAAACTGCACGCCGTTTTTAACGAGATTTTCCACAACCTTACGATTTGCTTTATTCGCAAAAAACGCGACAACGCTATTTGATGCCACTGGCCCAATATCATCAACCGCTGAAAGATCCTCTACGCTGGCTTCCATTAAGGCATCAAGCGAACCAAAATGACTGGCTAAAGATGCGGCGCTGGTTTCGCCCACTTCACGAATGCCCAATGCAAAGATAAACCGGCCTAACGTGGTTTCACTCGCCTTCTTAATTGATGCGATTAAATTGGTGGCCGACTTCTCCGCCATACGAGGTAAACCAGCGACAGCTTCAGTTGTTAATGTGAAAATGTCATCTACTGTGTGTATTAAGCCTGCTTCGCATAGTTGCTCAACAAGCTTATCGCCAAGACCATCGATGTCCATGGCTTTACGAGACGCAAAATGTTTTATACCTTCTTGTCGCTGTGCATCACACTGCATACCATTGGTGCATCGAGCAACTGCATCACCTTCAGGGCGATCAACTGGGGATGAACAAACTGGGCACTTGGTGGGTAGTTTTATTTTACGAGCGCCCTTTTTACGTTTATCCAGAACAACGCGTGCAACTTCGGGAATGACATCGCCTGCTCGGCGCACAACTACGGTATCACCTACGCGCACATCCTTTCGCTCCACTTCATCAATATTGTGCAAGGTGGCGTTAGTTACAGTAACGCCACCAACAAACACAGGTTCGAGCCTTGCCACCGGAGTAAGCGCTCCCGTGCGCCCAACCTGAAAATCAACACTTTCTAATAGTGTGGTGGCCTCTTCTGCAGGAAACTTTTGTGCGATTGCCCACCGAGGTGCACGCGAACGAAAACCCAGCTCTTGTTGCTGCTTGGTGGAATCAACTTTAAAAACGACGCCATCGATATCGTAAGCAAGACTTGGCCGCTTTTTCATCATGGCCTCGTAATACTTGAAACAAGCTTGCGGGCCCTTACACAGCTTAACTTCAGGATTAATCGGAAACCCAAGCGAGCCCAACCATTTAAGCGCCGCGACTTGTCCGTCAGGAAGCTCAGCCCCTTCCACTTCACCCATTGAATAGATGTAAATGGATAAATTACGCTTGGCCGTTTTGCGCGAATCCAATTGACGCAAGCTACCAGCCGCAGCGTTACGAGGATTAACGTAAGCCTTTTGTTCATTGGCAAGGGCTTCAGCGTTAAGACCATCAAACGCTTTTTGATCCATAAACACCTCACCACGTACTTCCAGCACTAATGGAAAGTTATTACCTTGAAGCTTCAGGGGCAGCATCGAAATCGTTCGAACATTTTCGGTGACATTCTCTCCGGTAGTACCATCACCCCGGGTTGCGCCCTGTACGAAAACACCGTTTTCGTATCGCAGGCTAACAGCCAAGCCATCGAGTTTTGGCTCTGCCACATAGGCAATACTGACGTCGTCATCCGCTTCAAGGCGAGACTTAACACGCCGGTCAAAATCTTCTAGCTCTTCAAGTGAGAATGCATTATTAAGTGAGAGCATCGGCACGCGATGCTTAACTTGCTCGAATTGGGAAAGTGGCTCAGAACCGACCCGTTGCGTCGGTGAATCTTCACTTAGCAATTCAGGATGATCGGCTTCGATCTGCTGTAACTCTCGAAATAGCAGATCAAATTCAGCATCGCTTATGGATGGTTCATCCAGCACATAGTAACGGTGGCTATGTGCATGGAGCTGCTCATGTAGTTCAGCAACCCGTTTATTAGTTTTTTTGTCCGTCACAGCTTACTAAGCCAACCTTACAAACCAACTATTATCAACACTATTTAAGAAGCAACCCCAGAGAAATATTTCTGACGATGCATGTACTCGTATACGCCTTCACGCATATGTTGCACGGTTTGCTTACTCAAGGTGCTACGATCCGCATCGAGCACTGTGCCGCCCAAGGTATTCGCCATATCAAACGCTTCACTAATAAGCACTTCAAATGCAACATCAGCAGCAACTGGCCCCGGCAATTGAAGGATGAGCGATATGCCCGGCGTATCAAAGCTACTAATTTGATTGATATCAAACGTGCCTGGCTCAACGACCTTGGCAATCGAGAATACTGTTTTATCTTGGTGCATTGAATGGAAGATGTTCATATCACCGTAGTGATAGCCACGTTGCTCAAACAAACCAAGCAACTGCTCACCGTCGAATAGCTGACCGCGCGGCGCCACTACATGCAGCGTGACGATCTTGCTGGAGTATGCTTCTTGCTGGGCAGCTTGATTCGCATTCGCTTCAGTTGCCGCAACGCGTGCGCGCCTTTTCGGTGAAAGCTTTTCACTAAAGGCATCGATCTTTGATGAGATGCTGCTTAAACCACCCTTTTTTGACGCTGGTTCTTGAGGCTCACCCGCAGGGCGCGTGAAATCGTCTAGATCGGTTGCGTCAAAATCATTGAAGCTGTCTTCTATGAAATCAGTTTGACCGCCACGGCTCACCACTCTAGATGAGTGTTGCGGCTCGTCACCCAATAGTGGGTCGCCACTTAGCATGTCGTCTTCTGACATAGGTCGAGATTTATTTAAACTCTCACGTTGAGAGTTGGAGCGTTTTGGCTTTCCTGAGAAGTACAACAGCACCAGGATACCGACCCCAGCCAAGATTAATATCCAGCGAAGATTTTCCATCAGATTGCTGCCTGTGTTAAGAGATGCAAGGGTTATTCACCCACTAATTCAACGGCTTCCTGCACGTCAACCGCTACTAACCGAGAAACACCCGGTTCATTCATTGTGACACCCATTAGCTGATTAGCCATTTCCATGGTCACCTTGTTGTGCGTGATAAAGATAAATTGTACACGCTCCGACATTTCTTTGACCAGCTCGCAGAACCTGCCTACGTTAGCATCATCTAACGGTGCGTCCACTTCGTCGAGCATACAAAAAGGCGATGGGTTGAGTTCGAAGAACGCAAATACCATCGCTACGGCTGTGAGCGCTTTTTCACCACCTGACAATAGTTGAATATTGTTCACTCTCTTACCAGGCGGTTGAGCAACAACGCTCACACCGGTGCTTAGTAAATCATCACCTGTCATTTCAAGTTTTGCGTTACCACCACCAAACAATCTTGGGAAGAAATCAGACACCTTGGCACTAACTAGGTCGAATGTTTCTTTAAAACGTGCGCGTGTTTCACGATCGATTTTAGCGATCGCTTGCTCAAGCGTTGCCAGTGCTTCGGTTACGTCGTTGTATTGAGTATCTAAGTATTCCTTACGCGTTGATTGCTCAGCCAACTCATCAATAGCCGCAAGATTGATATTGCCCAAGCGTTGGATACGCTGCTCAAGCTTTTCAAGGTCATTTGCCCACTCGTCGATATCAGCACCTTCGGGCACTTCGTTCATTAAGGTTTCGATATCGAAATCGTGCTCAGCAAGCTGCTCGTCAATCGTTTTGAGCCTAACTAAGGCTTCTTGGCTTGCCAAGCGTTCATTTTGTAGAGTTTCGCGTACTTGTTGCGAACGACTATCGTGCCGAACTCGCGCTTGTTCATGTTCACGCAATCGGCTCTCGACTTCATCAAGTTGCGTGCGTGAAGTTGATAGCGCAGCCTCTGCCGCCAACTTGCCCGAAAGCAGCTCTTTTAATTTTTCATCCAAGGCGCTAACAGGATCATCATCATTACTGGCCAGTAGCTCACTGAGAACTGCATGACGCTCCTCTAACTGGGTAATTCGGCTTTGCATACGAGTGAGGTTTTGCTCTGTGGCCTCCTTCGCACTGCGCATCGATTCAACACGTATCGCTAACTCTTGCCCAGCATTGCGATCAGCCTCAGCTCGGGCCCGTGCTTCAGTTACTGCCGTTTGTAAGGTTTCTTGTTCTGCTGCGAGCGCATCCGCTTCGCTTTTCAGTTGGTCAAGCTTGGCAACCGCCTCGCTCCGATTCTTCTCTGCTTGAGTGCGCTGTTCTTCGTCTTGTTCTTTAAGCTGTGTGGTTTCAGCTAGTTCTTCCGATAGCTGATTTTTACGCTTAGTTTGCTGCTCTAGTTGCTGGCGATGACCAAGCAATGTTGATTTTAAATCGGCTGTTAGACGAACTGATGCGTTAAAACTGTGTTGTGTCGTTTCGCGGCGTGCTTCGTGTTCCTGCTGCTGTGTTTCCAGCTCTTCTTGTGTGGCTTCGTTTTCAGCAATTTTTGCCTCTAAGGTTTTAAGCTCATCGCGCACATTGTTGATTTCAGTTTCTCGTAACAACACACTATCTTGCGCATCCGCCCGTGCCACGCGTAACCAGCTCTGCCCTAACCACATGCCATCACGTGTAATGACGCTTTCACCATTACCTAATTTTTTACGTATGGCTAGTGCTTGTGATAAATCATCCGCTGCATACACACCCACCATCAAATCATTAAGTGGCACATCGCCAGTTACCTTGCTACGTAAGCTACTTGAATCAACGTTTGCGTCTGCAGCACCTGCTTCAAGCAGGGTGAGCTGTGCAGCCGGCACATCTTTAAGGCATCGTTTTATCGCATCAGCGCCTTCTACGCACACGGCCTCCAAATGTGGGCCTAATACTAATTCAACTGCCTTTTCCCAACCCGGCGCTGCCGTGATTGACTGCGCCAAGCGCGGGTTATTATCAAGCTGGTTCATGCTCAGCCAGGCATCGGCGGCATTACTATCAGGTTGCAATGCGGCCTGTTGCAATGCTTCAAGCGATGCTAAGCGCCCAATTAGCGTTTGTGATTGCGACCGCAATGTATTGAGAGTGTCGCTACTGGCAGATAAAGCCTCACGCAATTGCTGTTGTTTATCTGCGCCCGATTCAAGTGACTCCTGCCAGCGAGTTTCTTCGGCGGCGGCGGCTACTTCATCCATGATGGCTTGTTCGATCAAACCTGTTAGTGGCGCGATGTCTATAGCGTTGCGTTCAGCTTGTAACCGTTCAAGCCGAGCATCTGCGTTAGCAATGCTTCGCTCAAGTTGATCAATACGTGAACGCTCAACTTGTGCAGTACGCATTGATTCGGCATTACGCTGATTAAATGCATCTTGCCGAACTTGCCACTGCTGTACTTCCCGCTCAGCCTGCAAGTGCAACTCAGATGAATGATTTTGGCTATCTTTTAATTGCTCAATCGACGGCTGATCAGTTTCAAGTGCTGTTACGATTTCGGAGATACGCTTTGTGTCTTCAAGCTGGTGTTCGCGTGCTTCTTTTAGTGAACGCTCTACCTCCGAGAATTCTTGACTTTGCTGACGATGAGATTCGCGCGCGTGTTCTATTTGTTGTTCGATGCGCGAAACATCGGCACCAACCGAATAAAAGTTAGCTTGTACTTGATTAAAACTATCTGAAGTTTCGGTTTGTTGTACCCGGGCTTGCTCAATCGCAGCTTCAGCGGAACGTACTTCCGCCATGATGCCTTCAAGCTCAGCTTCTCGTGCAGCAATGCCAGCGGCCTGCTCATCCTTACTGGCAAGGTACGACTTACGACGTAAACCTAACAGCTCGCCGCGTTTTTGGCGCTCCTCTACCTTCATTGATTGGTAACGTTCAGCCGTTTGCGCTTGACGCTGCAAATGAGAGAGTTGCTTGTCTACTTCTTCGCGTAAATCATCAAGACGATCAAGGTTGTCGCGTGTATGGCGAATACGGTTTTCGGTTTCCTTTCGGCGTTCCTTATACTTGGAGATGCCAGCGGCTTCTTCTAAGTAGACGCGCAGCTCTTCGGGCTTGGCGTCGATGAGGCGGGAGATCATGCCTTGCTCGATAATGGCGTAACTACGCGGCCCTAGGCCAGTGCCGAGGAAAATATCGCGGATATCGCGACGGCGGCAGCGGGCATTGTTTAGAAGGTACTTAGATTGACCATCGCGGGTGACTTCACGCTTGATCGAGATTTCAGCATAGGTGGCGTATTCGCCGCCAAGCGAACCATCGGCATTATCAAATACAAGCTCTACCGATGCTTGGCCAACAGGCTTCCGCTGGGATGAGCCGGTAAAGATGACATCGTCCATGCTGTCACCACGCAGGTGCTTTGCAGACGACTCGCCCATAACCCAACGCACAGCGTCGATGGTGTTGGACTTGCCACAACCATTGGGGCCAACAATACCCACAAGGGAGGTCGGCAACTTGATTTCCGTTGGGTCAACGAACGATTTAAAACCCGCAAGCTTGATTTTAGTCAGGCGCATTAGCGTACAGCGTTGGACTGGTTACCGATAACGAGCTGTATTGTACTGGGTTTTTCAGCTGACACCAGACTTCGTATTCCGTTTATTCTTGCACAATGCAAACTAAGCAATTTATTACAGCAGCGAGTTCGTTAAAGAGTGGTTGGCAATTGATCTGGTCGCCGGGATTACGACGCTATGTGTGCTTACCGCTACTGATCAATGTACTGGTTTTTGTCGGCCTTGGATGGCTACTATTTGGCACGTTTAACGACTGGATGTCGAACCTGTCAGTTTTTGAACGATTTAGCGATGTGTGGCTCGTAGGCAAGCTACAAAGTTTGATCAAATTTTTAGCAGGCGCTGTTTTAATCGTCATTTTGTTATTTAGCTTAACATTGCTCGCTAATTTAATCGGAGCACCTTTTAACAGCCTGTTGGCCGAAAAGGCTGAAGCAAAACTCACCGGCGTGCCATCAACCCAAGATGGGTCTGTAGCATTTTTGATCAAGAGTATTCCGCAATCTATTGCCTCTGAAATTGCCAAGCTTTTTTACCTCATCCTGTGGATGATTCCGATTTTGCTCCTGCATTTGTTTCCATTAACCACGGTGATAGCCCCTCTATTTTTATTTCTATTCGGTGCATGGATGTTTGCACTGGAATATATCGATTATCCTATGGGCAACCACGGCCTAGGTTTTGGCAAAGTTAAAAAAGCACTCAAAACTAAACGTAGCCTAGCCATGGGTTTTGGCAGTGTCGTGGCGTTGCTGAGTATCATCCCAGTGGTTAATTTGATCGTTATGCCCTGGGCAGTGGCCAGCGCAACCGTACTTTATGTGGAGCATTTCAAACATGACTAAACGGCCGTTACGACCTTTCATCCGTGTTCTCAGCATACTAATCGCTTGCTTATTGATCAGCACAGTGGCCTCCGCCAACATCGAACTGTTCAAACATTCACCAGTTCCAGGTGGAATCGCCGTTGTCCCCTTGGCGATGTCTGGCGACACCAAGCCCACCGTGAGCTTTAACAAAAAAACTGTCGCCGTTATGCAGCGTGGTAATGACTGGGTCGCCGTCGTTGGTATACCGTTGAGCACCAAAGCTGGTGACCATTCTTTGGCGGTGACGCGGGGTGACATTTCACGGGACATCATGTTTAGCGTTAGACCTCACGAATACGCCGAACAACGTATTAAAATTAAAAACAAGCGAAAAGTTGATCCCCTTCCGTTCGACATGGATCGCATCAATGCAGAAAAAGCGCGCGTTGCCGAAGTGCGGACGATACATACAGACGGTGCTTTAGAGCGGCCATTTGTATGGCCGGTTAAAGGCATCATCAGTAGTCCGTTTGGATTGCGTCGTTTTTTTAATGACAAACCTCGCCGCCCACATGGCGGTATCGATATAGCAGCCAACGAGGGAGTCCCGATCGTAGCCCCAGCCGATGGCGTGGTAGTTGAAACAGGTGATTACTTTTTTAATGGCAATTGTGTGTTCATCGAGCACGGTTCGGGCTTAATCACTTTCTATGCACACATGAGCCGCATTGATGTGGCCATTGGTGACAAGGTAACAGCGGGTGAAATGATCGGCGCGATTGGCGCAACTGGCAGAGTCACTGGCCCACACTTGCATTGGTCGGTGGGATTAAATGGCACTTGGATAGATCCGATGTTGTTTGTGGCAGAGTAAGCTACTGCGTTCGTTACGCTAGCCCGTAATACAAGAAACCTACGCAAGTACATTTGAAACATTAGCCAGTTTAATGATTACTTTTCCATTTGCTCACGATTACGAACGCGATACCGTCCATCTTGCAATTCAGTATGGGTAAGCCAGTTGCCGATACAAGCTGTATTGCAACTGATACAACGGAAAACAACATGAATACTCTCTTCTAGCAAGTCAATCCATAATTTATTGAGCGGCGTCATTTAACATAGCGACTATCTAACATTACATAAAAGCCGGGCAAAACGATCCAAGCGTTAACTGTAATTCAGATTTAATTCATACCTAACCCGTATAACAAAATCTGCTTTCAAATTCGATATCGACCCTTTAACTCGTGAGTTTTTTCAACCGTATTTTTAGCGCGCGAATGACGGAACGTAATGCTAGACATTCCGGCGTAGGTCGCGGTCCAGCGTTCCGGGATCCAGCACTCTAGGACTACGAATGCTGGGTCATGCCTCAATATTACTTCGTGGTTTATTTTGTCTCACGCTTAAAATTTTGTAATCCGAAAACCAATTAGTTAACTTGACTCTAATTTCCAATGGGAAAACAATCCCTGTGTTATTTAAACAATGAAGAGCGGCACGAGACGATCAGGGATAAGCCGCCTGCACATCTACACCTGGGCGGCACCTGTCGCTAGAAATGCAACAACGCACCATCAAACGTTGATTCGGTTAATGAATTTTCAGAACAGCTTAGCTCCCCCTCAAGAGAGGCTGTTTTTGAAATACCTGGCAGGTCACTATGGAGACTGATAAATGCACACACGCGCACTACTGAAATACTTCTTAATAGTATGGGTACCGCTCATGCTGTTTTCTCACACTGCCAGCGCGACCGTCTATTCAGATGCCGAAAAGGGTACCGACGGCTGGGTCGTATTCGACAACAGGCCAGATGGAGCCACTGTCACTTCGGTTTTTGATGACGACCATGGCAGCAAGGTTATTCAAACCAACGGAGAGAGAACCCTCAATTCCTACTTGATCGGTGGAATCAATTCCACAACAGGCTGGAACAATACCAACGAAACACTATTGACTTGGGATATGTCCACGGATGAAGCTTTTATAGTGATGGTGTATGCAAAAACTGAACGCGGAACTAGGCGATTGGTTTATACAAAGAGCAACTCCAACGGGTTAAAGAATCCCTACAACAACACGATTTCGTGGGGTTTGGGTAGCGCCCTAATTGGTAGTGGCTGGAATGCCTATTCGCAAGATCTAGCGGCCGATGTAGCTTTAGGCGAGCCTGGCAACGCGTTAATAGCAGTTAACGGCATCAGTATTTATGGCTCGTTCCGACTAGATAATATCGCTCTAAAGACTAAAACCGATGAAGAAGATGACCCTTCTACTCCTATAAGCGATAGCCCGATTACGGTTTACTCAGATGCCGAAAATGGCATCGATGGTTGGGTCGTATTCGATAATAGACCAGCTGGCGCAAAAATAACTTCGGTTTTTGATGACGACCAAGGCAGCAATGTTATTCAAACCAACGGGAGGGGAACCAGGAATGGTTACTTGATTGGTGGATACGGTTCGAGGAACCCTTGGAACAACCAAAGCCAAACGATATTGACATGGGATATGTTAACAAATGAAAGCTTTGCACTGGTTGTGTTTGTTGATACCAGCAAAGGCAGCCGTCGAATAATTTATACAAAAAGTAATTCTGACGGTCTAAAAAATCCCAACAACAATTCAATTTGGTGGGGCTTAGGTAGTGCTCTGATTGGGAATGGATGGGATTCATATTCGCGAGATCTAGCTGCCGACATCTCCGTCGGTGAACCTGGCAATGCCCTACTCGCAGTTAACGGGATCATTGTGTATGGATCCCTACGACTTGATAACGTCGCCTTGTCTATAAAAGACTTTGTGCCTGACACACCTGACACACCTGACACACCTGACACACCTGACACACCTGACACACCTGACACACCTGACACACCTGACACACCTGACACACCTGACACACCAGCAGTACCACCTGTTGCTGTTATAGAAGCATCAGTAGTAACTGGGCCTGCTCCGCTAACAGTTGTGTTTAACGCAGCAACGTCTACGGCTGAGGCACCCGCAACAATTGCAACTTACGCATGGGATTTCGGTAACGGTGACATCGCCACGTCAGCCGGTGGATCTACCACCTACGATGAAGCCGGCAGCTACATCGCAACGCTAGTGGTTACCGACAGCAATGGCCTA
>CALJAA010000033.1 GCA_938028465.1 uncultured Granulosicoccaceae bacterium
CATGATCGCCTCTATCGGTGGCCGGTACGAAACAGCGGCTATCGCAATTCTTGTCGCTATGGTGCTTGATGGTTTCGATGGCCGAGTGGCCAGAATGACCAACACCACAACGGCCTTTGGTGCTGAGTACGACAGCATGGCGGATATGGTGTCGTTTGGTGCAGCCCCAGCCATCCTTATGTATACCTGGTCGCTTGATAGCCTCACCGTTGCTCAATACGGACAGCTGAGTTGGGTCATTGCTTTTGTATTCACCGCTTGCTGTGGTTTGCGTTTAGCGCGCTTTAACGTGGCAGTAGGCACCGCTGATAAACGCTTCTTTCAAGGTTTGGCGTGCCCCGCTGCGGCAGCTTGCTTAGCAAGCCTTGTTTGGGTAGCCGAAGAAGCTCATGTTGATGGTGCTGACATCGTTTGGTTGGTGGCGCTGGTTACTGTGATCGTAGGCCTGCTAATGGTGAGTTCATTCACCTATTATAGCTTTAAGGATTTGGGTGATAGTAAAAAGGTGCCGTTTGCGATGTTGGTGGGTTTGCTACTGTTGTTTGTTACTACAGCGGTGGATCCACCGAAGATGATTTTGATCGCCTCCATGACTTATGGCGTATCAGGGCCGCTGTACACCTTATTTCGTCGCTTGCGTAAGCGAAATCGATCACCGCGTAACCCATCCTGATATCATTAGTGAATAATGTATAACTCGCGACAGATTCAGTGCATGCAAGCAATTGGCCTAGTGCCATGGGTGCGCCGAGTTTCGCCTACTGATGATGTGGTACGAGAGGCTACTATTCCGGTAGCTGCCGCAACGACGCCAAGTGAACCAACCCCGGTTGCACCGCCGCCAGCTGCGCTGACAGCGGCCTTACAAAAGCCAGCTCAAGATAGTTCTGCTAATGTAAGCGATCAAACTATAGGTCAGCTCGTTGCATGTAGCGGTGATACCGAATCGCCCTTGTTGTTAATATTCGACAATCGTGATGGTACGACGACTTGGCCGCTCAGCAAAGAAGATGATGCTTTACTTGATGGCATGTTGCGAGCCATTGGTATGTCAAAATCTGCTGTGTGTAGTTGCGCCATGTTGCAAGATGCATCGGTACAAGGCCAGCAGTCTCTGGAGGCTTTGTGTCAACCTCCACGTAAGCGCTTTTTATATTTTGGTGGTGAAGTAATCGCTGCAGACGAGCACAAGCCTATTCCCATGATACAAGCGGCTTTTGCAAGCGAGCTTAATGGCTGGCAACTACCCTCATTGGCAACGCTACGCGAAGCGCCACAGCGCAAAAGGCAAGCTTGGATAACACTGAAGCTACTACGATCTGCGTTAGATAATAACTGACATGATTGAGCACATTGGTGGTGAGTTGCGTGTACACGCAATGGAGCTCGATGATGTCGAAATCATACATGTCATGGAACTCCGCAATTACGACTATCCTTGGACCTCCGGCATTGTTAGAGATTGTATCGTGTCCGGGTACGAGTGCATGAAGTTGATGCATGATGACGAAATCATCGGTTACTACGTATTACAGATTGCGGCTAACGAAGCGCATTTGCTGAACATTTGTATTGACAAGCCATGGCGTGCCAAAGGCTTTGCACTACAGTTACTACGAATTGCTATGCGCTCTGCAGCAATGCAGCAAGCTGCAGAGTTATTTCTTGAAGTTAGGCCCTCCAATAAGCGGGCAATAAAATTATATGAAGGGGTTGGCTTCAATGAAATCGGTTGTAGGCCAAACTATTATGATGCGAAGCAAGGGCGCGAAGACGCCATTGTGATGGCATTGTATTTACAGGTATGAATTTACGGGTACATGATCATGGCTGACGCCGAATTTTTGAGTGAAGTGAATAGGCGGCGCACCTTTGCCATCATTTCACACCCGGATGCGGGTAAAACAACCTTAACTGAAAAGCTCCTCTTATTTGGCGGCGCTATTCAGTTAGCGGGAACCGTAAAAGGGCGTAAAGCCGCTCGGCATGCCACATCAGATTGGATGAAGATGGAGCAAGAGCGTGGCATCTCGGTAACCTCATCTGTGATGCAGTTTCCTTATAAAGATCACATCATCAACCTGCTCGATACGCCCGGGCATGAAGACTTCTCTGAGGATACTTATCGTACTTTAACGGCAGTTGATTCAGCATTGATGGTTATCGACGTAGCAAAAGGTGTTGAAGCGCGTACTGAAAAATTGATGGACGTTTGTCGCCTACGAGCCACACCGGTTATGACCTTCATCAATAAGCTTGATCGCGAAGGTCGTGATGCCATCGAGCTAATGGATGAAGTAGAAAAAATGCTCAATATTCGTTGTGCGCCGATTACCTGGCCCATTGGTATGGGTAAACGGTTTAAAGGGGTTTATCACTTACGCCGTGACACCGTGCATTTTTTCTCAGCCACTCATGGTGGCAAGATGCTCGAGGGCGAAGTAGTTGAAGGCATTAACAACCCTAAGCTCGATGAAATACTGGGCGATATGGCGGCGGAGTTTCGAGAAGAGTTGGAGCTGGTACAGGGTGCTTGTCATGAATTTGAAAAAGAGGCCTATCTTGCGGGTGATCTAACACCGGTATTTTTTGGTTCCGCTATCAACAACTTTGGTATTGCAGAGCTACTTGATGATTTTGTTGATTACGCGCCCGCACCGCAACCGCGCACAACGGTTAGCCGTGAAGTGCAACCGAGCGAAGAGACTTTCAGTGGTTTTGCGTTTAAGATCCAAGCAAATATGGATCCTCAGCATCGCGATCGGGTAGCGTTTGTGCGTATCTGTTCGGGCAAATACACTAAATCAATGAAGGCCAAGCATGTGCGCATTGGTAAAGATGTACGCTTCAGTGATGCTTTAACGTTTATGGCGGCAGATCGCGGTCATGTAGAAGAAGCCTACAGTGGCGACATCATCGGACTGCATAATCACGGCACCATTCGAATTGGTGATACCTTTACTGCAGGTGAAGAATTAATATTCACGGGAATTCCAAACTTTGCGCCTGAGTTATTCAGGCGTGCGGTGCTTAAAGATCCTCTCAAGATGAAAGCGCTGCAAAAAGGGTTGGGCCAATTGTGCGAAGAGGGTGCAACGCAGTTATTCAAGCCAATTGTTAGCAACGATCTGATTCTTGGTGCGGTGGGTATATTGCAATTTGAAGTGGTTGCTCAACGCTTACGTGATGAGTACAAAGTTGAGTGCCAGTTTGAAACCGTTGGTGTTCAGCAGGCTCGTTGGATCAAATGCAATGACGATAAAATGCTGGCGGACTTTCGCAAAAAGTTGGATATCCAATTGGCGTTTGATCATGCAGATGAATTGGTTTATTTAGCGCCTACTCGAGTCAACTTGCAGATGGCCACAGAGCGTTGGCCCGACGTTGAGTTTCTGGCTACGCGCGAACAGGTATTTAACTAGGTTAACCTTAACAACTGCGCAAAACTTGCGCAGTTGTTGTGTGATTATCGAGCAGCTGTTGAGTAGTTATTGATCAGTTTTTTAACGTGCGGCAGATTAAAAAATTGTCACCTATACTCCTTAGTTAACAGTGCGTTATCGAGCTCGTGCTTGTGTAAAATTTCGAGCGCGAATGCGATTTGTTTTTCGCTTAATGAGTTAAGGACTATGAACTTAAATAAATTACTACCCAGCATTTTACTGCTGGCTGCTAGCGCAGCATTGCCCACGTCTGCGATGGCTGAATTTGCAGGATTGGCAAATGGCCGATCGGCTGATCTTAATAACCTTCCGGACTCATCCGTTGAAGTGGGTCTTACCTTTGGTGAATCAGATAATCTTGATTACCAATACTTTGGTGCTCGTTTTAATTATCGATTGTCACCTGAGTTGATGGCCTATGCCGATCTTGGCACGATGGAAATCGAAACTATAGATGGAATAGGATTTGGTATTGGCGCGTTTTATATGTTACGCGATACCCTCCCTAACGCTGACACTGCGATAAAATTTAGCTATCACAGTGTTGGAGGTGACATAGATGGAAATTCAATCGCTATTGAGGGTTTAGTTAGTGGCCGCAATGGGTTGGGCAGCAACCCAGACTTGCAATGGTATGGCAACTTGGGTTTTAACCGCGTCTCTTTTGACGAAGGTAGAGGCAGTGATACCGAATTATTGCTTGGTGGTGGTGTATTGTTCCCGACTCAGTCTGGAGAGCTTATTGCTGGTATAGATTACATAGATGGATTGTTTTTTCGTCTAGGCTACCGTCACTACATGCAGTAAGTCCTTTTACGACGATACTTGTTCTTGAAAGGTCAGCAGTTGCCCACAAGGCCCGCTTAGTGCGGGCCTTGTGCGTTACAGGGTTTGTAAAATCGCGGTATAGTTGACGCATCGTACTTTTGTACACCCTTTAGAAAATTAAGGATGCGTGGCATGACTGTCAGTACTGACGTCGTCATAATTGGTGCAGGCCCGGTGGGCTTGTTTCAAGTTTTTGAACTAGGATTGCACGGCATCAATGCACATCTTATTGATGCCTTGCCTCATGCAGGGGGGCAGTGCACAGAGCTGTATCCCGATAAGCCCATCTACGATATTCCTGCCATTCCAGTTTGCACAGGGCAAGAGCTCACCGATCGTCTGCTCAAACAAATCGAACCCTTTGACCCAGTGTTTCATTTTAATCAAGCCGTGAGTGATGTTAAGAAAAATGGCGAAGGTGATTTTTCTGTTATCACTGAGGATGGTTTGCAGATTGATTGTCGAGCCGTGGTGATCGCTGCCGGAGCTGGCTCGTTCACACCAGTGAAGGTGAGGGTAGACGGCATGGATCGCTTTGAAAAAACACAATTGTTTTATCGTGTGCGTAAGCCTGAAGATCATCACGGTAAGCACCTTGTTATTTTAGGTGGGGGGGATTCGGCCATTGATTGGGCCTTAGCGCTAGCCGATAAGGCGGCCAGTTTAACGGTTGTTAATAGAACTGAAAAATTCCGCGCAGCAAAAGCATCGGTTGATAAGTTGATGGCCTTAAGTGAGCAGGGCAAGGTTGACGTATTGCTTGGAGCACTTAAAGAATACAAAACCGATGATAACGACGCTCTCAAACAAGTTATGTTTGTCATGCGTGATGAACAAAAAACTGAACGCTGGGTTGATGTTGATCATCTGCTGGTGTTTTTTGGATTATCACCAAAGCTTGGCCCGGTAGAAAACTGGGGGATGCAGATCGAGAAAAAAGCAATCTCTGTTGACTTGGCAACGTTTGAAACCACGGTACCCGGTATCTACGCTGTGGGCGATATCAATACCTACAAGGGCAAAAAGAAACTGATCTTAAGTGGGTTTCATGAAAACGCGATGGCGGCGCATGCGATATTACAGCAGTTTGAGCCTGATACAAAAATCCACACCCAATACACCACAACCAGCCCCAAGCTGCAGGCTCGCTTAGG
>CALJAA010000034.1 GCA_938028465.1 uncultured Granulosicoccaceae bacterium
ATCCCAAGCTTCAACCCAAACGCAACGCATCTCAGGTTTCACTTCACAAAAGCCATCGGGGCGCACGCCACCACATGGGCCGTTGCGTATTGTTTTAGGGCAATTCATTGGGCATGACATACCCGTGCTGCTTAAGGCGCACTGACCACACATCTGGCAATCAAATAGAGCGCCTTTGATGCCGCGCTCAATAAAAGCAACAGGCTTTTCGACTCGCTCATAACCTATGGCTTTAAACACGGGCGCCATTGCAATGAGCACTCGCTCCACTAGCTGATAGGTTTTCTCCATCAGCCCAGCGTTTTTAACGGACCATAATCTGAGTCGATACATGCTTAATTAGCTCTTCTGATCAAGCCGGTTTTGCGTTTTCCGCAATCCCTTTAGCTTTGACGACACTTTCTAGATATTCATCACTAAAGGCATTCTCCAAAGCGGCAGCGGCCTCCTCAGCTGCGGCTTCTAGGTCGCCTTCGCACTTAACTCGCTTACGTTCCCAATCTTCCATGTAGGAATCGCTAGAGCCTTTGCCAGCACGCATTGCTGCGCGATCAATCGCTTCTTGAAAACGCGAGCTGAGCATTTTTTTGGCCGTCTTGCGGCCCGCTTTGGCCAATACCTGAGAAGGGATGTCTCGCCAGTAGATAGTGATCAGTTCAGCCATGATTATTTCGCCGTCAATCCGCAGCACGCCGCGGTTAAAAAAGAGAGAGTGATTAAGCCGTTACTATTTTGATGCCTTGTAGTGCATCTTTAAATGGTTCCAGCCCGGTGTAATGAGTTTTGAGTTCCAGCCCTAGCGCATCCGCGGCAATCTTGGCTTTCTCGAGCTTACCTTCATCTTCTGTTTGCGCCAGATAAAGTACATGGGTGTAGTTACCAAAATACATGTCACGCAGCTCGGGATGTTTGTTGATGCCTAATTCTTCGAGTATTAAACGATCAAAGTGTTCCGCCAGGTAATCGGTTAGGTAAAACGTACCGATATCATCTTCACTGAATTGCTCGAAGGTTTGTTTGCCTGCAAAGAAGGAGTAACAGTGCGCGCCCGGTAAGCGCTCGACTTCGTCATACTTCGCCAGCATCGCATCGAGTTGGCCACCGCTACCGCAGTCGCCATAGGCCACTAGTATGCGATCAAATTGATCGCGGTTATCCAGTATTTTATTTTCAACGCCAGGGGTGATTTTATCCGGCGTGTTATGCCAGTGAGCAGGTAGGCATTGTATGTCGATGTGTTCCCAGCGGTTTATGCGTGCAAGAGCAACTAACTCGTGGGAGAGTGCGCCGCATGCAATAACCAATGTCGACTTTTGCATGGGATGTCGGCGTACCTAATGAAAACTACAGCAAGCTTGTCAGCTTGCTGCACGTTTCTCTGCGATGAGCGTTTTGGCTGTTTCAACAGCAACTGCTGCATCACGACAATAGGCATCTGCGCCAACTGCTTCACCAAACTCTTCATTAAGGGGTGCGCCACCAACAAGCACGATGAAATCATCACGCATGCCTTGCTCTTTAAGTGTGTCGATAACCACTTTCATGTAAGGCATTGTTGTTGTTAGCAGGGCAGACATTCCAAGAATTTCTGGCTTGTGCTCTTCAAGGGCTGCTAGGTAGTCTTCAACTGGGTTGTTGATACCAATATCAAATACTTCAAAGCCAGCGCCTTCGAGCATCATGCCAACGAGGTTTTTACCAATGTCATGGATATCGCCTTTAACCGTACCGATAACAACTTTGCCAATTGACTCGGCGCCGGTTTCGGCCAGTAGTGGGCGTAGGATTGCCATACCGCCTTTCATTGCGTTTGCAGCCATCAGTACTTCAGGTACAAATAGGATGCCGTCACGAAAATCGATACCAACGATTCGCATGCCTTCGACCAAGGCATCGTTGAGCACTTTGTCTGGGCCCCATCCGCGCTCAAGCAGAATATTGGTGCCTTCTTCGATTTCTTCCTTTAGGCCGTTATACAGATCATCGTGCATCTGTTCGGTAAGCTCTTCGTCGTTGAGCTCCGAAAGGATGATCTCTTCTTCGTCGTCAAAATCGTTTTCGTCTGTCATCGTCTTCTCTTGCTAACAGTGGTGCCAAAAAGGCCGTTCAGGCTTATATAGCCTGATTATAGTCTGATCGCAGCTTACACGGCAGGTTCTTGATCAATACTCCTACAGACGACATTCTCCGCTTGGAAAACGACACGTATGAGCCGCCCGGTTCACACTATCGTGCGGTATTGAATGAGTATGCTCTAGGTGGCTTGATTCAATCTAAATTGGGCCCTAATAAGGTGGGCGGCAAGCAGGGTGCTTAGCCGTAGCGAGTTTGCAAATTTTGCTACACGGTAGCCAGTAATTCGCGCTTTAGCGACCAGTAAATTGGGGCTTTCGCTTATTGAGGAACGCATCAACGCCTTCTTTAAAGTCAGCTGTTTTGCTGGCTGCCTGCTGAAAATCGCCTTCGAGCTTGAGCTGCTCGTCTAGCGTGTGATCTAGGCTCTGCCTGAGTAATTGTTTGGTGAAGGCCAAACCCGTTGTTGCTTGGTTAGCCAGCGTTTGTGCCAATTTGGCTGTTTCTTCTTCGAGAGCATCATCCCCAACGCTTCGATAGATCATGCCCCACTGCTCGGCGGTTTTTGCCTGTACCGCTTCGCCCGTCATGGCAATAGCCATAGCGCGAGGCAAACCAATTAATCGTGGCAAGCTCCAGGTTCCACCAGCATCGGGCACTAAACCAACGTGATTAAATGATTGGATAAACTTCGCAGACTCGGCGGCCAATACAATATCGCACGCTAGGGCAAGGTTAGCGCCCGCACCTGCGGCAACGCCATTGACGCTGGCAATGACGGGCATATTTAAAGACGTAACGGTTTTGATGAGCGGGTTGTAGTGTTCGGTGACTACATCACCTAATGCGTTTAAGTCGAGATCGGATAGATCTTGGCCTGCACAAAACCCTCGGCCAGACCCCGTGATCACTAAGCAACGGGCAGATTCAGATGTAGCCACTTTGTTCAACGCATCTTTCAGTTCGGCATGCATTGCCGCTGTAAAGCTATTGAGCTTGTCTGGACGATTGAGCGTTAACTTTATTACGCCGTCAGATTCGGCATAGCCAATAGTGTTGTAGGCTGGCACAGTAGTCACGATAAATTACCTGTCAATTGCGGGTGGCTTGGCGGATCGAAAAAGGCTGGCAAGTAGTACCAACATGAAGGAGCCACCAAGCGCTCGAATCAGGTAGCTGGGGGTACTGACATCAACGACTGTCGCTTGGCCCATGATGACGGGGAAAAACGCGCCGAGTGATGCACCGATAATACCGAGCAAAATATTGATAACAAACACGCTGCGCTTGCCACGTAAGAAGACCGCAGCGATTCCACCGAAGACGATCCCGATTAAAAGCATGAGTACGAAGTTGGGGATAGGTATGGGCACCAGAAGTCCTATTGGTTGTTGCTCGAGCTACTAGCATACTGGAATTGCCCAAACAATTGCACTGCGCTGCGTAGCGCTTTCCCTTTGACTTGTAATGGGGAAAGCGCTGCCTCATGCGGGTTTAGGTAAATTTTGAGCCTATGGATTTCATAACGTCGTTAGGTAATCGAGCACCGAAATGGGTGATCAGTTCTGCTGCACAGGCGTTGGCTATCTCTCCGCACTGTTCGAAAGGCATTCCATGAGTGAGGCCGTACATAAATGCGCCTGCGTAGATATCACCTGCGCCATTACTATCCAGTGGCGTAACTTGCTGAGTGGTTATATCAATAGCTTTCTCGCCATCCCACAATGTAGCGCCATCAGCACCCCGAGTGATTGCAAACTGCTTTGACAGTTTTTGTAAACCCGCCACGCAATCCTCTATGGAGTGAGCATCCAGCATGCCGCGAGCTTCATCGATGTTACAAAACAGCATGTCAACACCACCGCCAATCATGTCTAGTAGGCCATCCTTAAAATACGTCACCATATTGCCATCGCTGAGGGTAAGTGAAGTTTTCACGCCAGAAGCCTCTGCAACCTCCCTAACACTGATCGCCGCGGCTCGAGCATTTTCTTCCGGCACTAAATAACCTTCGATGTACACATATTGAGACTGTTTGATGGCATCCAGATCAAGCTCCGCCTTACTGTATTGTTGGGTGATGCCAAGGTGGCTATTCATGCTGCGCTCAGCATCGGGCGTAATGAGCACGATGCATTTGCCAGTGGTGCCGGCCTCTCGGTTGTCAGCGGTGAGATTGGATGCCACTTTGCAGTCATCCAGATCTTGCATGTAGAAGTCGCCAGTTGGGTCATCAGCCACTTTGCAGGAATAAAACGTATTGGCGCCAAGTTGGGCACAGCCGATTATCGTATTGGCGGCAGAACCTCCGCTGGACTGTTTGGCTTGATCACCTAATTTGCTTAAAAGCTCATGATGACGATCTTCATCGATCAGTGTCATCAAGCCTTTGTCGACACCCAGCTCGGTTAGTTTTTCGTCGGAAACTTCAAATTCCATGTCCACAAGCGCATTACCGGCGCCATATACGTGATAATCGGTCACTTTTTTACTTCCTAAGTTAAGTAGCCGCGCATTATCGCTAGTTCTGTGTGCAATAACTATCTACAATTGTCATTTTTGTCAGGAAAGTTCTCTTATGCGTAGTCACCCATGCGGTGTCATAGACACCAGTCACCTGGACCAAGAAGTTGAGTTGTGTGGCTGGGTGCATCGCCGGCGTGACCACGGCGGGGTGATATTCATTGATTTACGGGATTACACCGGCCTTGTACAGGTGGTGTTTGATCCCGACCGAGCAGCCATCTTCAGTCAGGCAGAGCAGGTTCGGAACGAATATGTTCTAAAAATCACCGGAAAAGTACGTGATCGGCCGGAAGGCACGGTTAATCCGCAAATGCCTACTGGTGCGATCGAAGTACTGGTAACTGATCTAGAAGTGCTCAATAAGGCCGAAACGCCTCCATTTCAGATCGATGACACCGATGTATCGGAAGAACACCGATTACGATACCGCTATGTCGATTTGCGTCGGCCCGTAATGCAGGATCGCCTGAGGATGCGAGCCAAGGTTATGCAGCGCTTGCGTAACTACCTTGATGCAGAAGCCTTTGTTGAGATTGAAACCCCAACACTAACTCGGGCAACGCCTGAAGGCGCACGTGATTACCTTGTGCCCAGCCGTACTCATCAAGGTAGCTTCTTTGCTTTGCCTCAATCACCGCAGTTATTTAAGCAGCTGCTGATGATGAGTGGAATGGATCGCTATTACCAAATAGCGCGTTGTTTTCGTGATGAAGATTTACGTGCAGATCGTCAGCCTGAATTTAGTCAGCTCGATATCGAAATGTCGTTTATCGATGAGGCGCAAATCATGGGCATCATGGAAACCATGATGACGAAATTATTTAAAGAAGTACTCGATGTTGACTTACCTTCACCGTTTCCGCAAATGACCTATGCCGATGCGATGATGCAATATGGTTCGGACAAACCCGATTTGCGTATAGCCTTAAAGCTGGTTGAATTGTCAGACTTAATGAAAGATGTCGAATTTAAAGTGTTTGCAGAGCCTGCAAAAAATGATGATGGCCGAGTGGCAGCATTGTGTGTGCCAGGTGGTAGCAAGCTTAGTCGTAAAGATATCGATGGATACACTGAATATGTATCGCGTTATGGCGCACGCGGCTTGGCTTACATTAAATGTAATGACATCGCTGCCGGTCGCGATGGTTTGCAATCACCGATTGTTAAAAACATCTCTGATGAAATACTCACAGGGATTGTTGAGCGTTGCGGCGCTAAAGATGGTGATCTGATTTTCTTCGGTGCTGATAAGGCTACTGTAGTAGCAGATGCGTTGGGTGCGCTACGCGTTAAGGTCGGGACCGATCTGGACATGGTTAGCGACACCTGGCAGCCAATGTGGGTTATTGATTTTCCTATGTTTGATTGGGATGCGCGTGAAAAACGTTGGCATGCACTACACCATCCGTTTACCGCTCCACAAGCAACTACGATGGAAGAATGGAAAGCTCAAATTGATGCCAATCCGGCAGAATGCTTATCACGTGCGTACGATATGGTACTGAACGGCACTGAGCTCGGTGGCGGCTCAATACGTATACATAGTAGTGAAATGCAGCAAAGCGCCCTTGATGTGTTGGGTGTTGAAGCTGAAGAAGCTAATGATAAATTTGGTTTTCTACTCGATGCGCTGAAGTATGGTGCACCACCGCATGGTGGTATAGCGTTTGGAATTGATCGGTTGATCATGTTAATGACAGGTGCAACATCTATTAGAGATGTTATGGCGTTTCCTAAAACGCAAACGGCTGCTTGTTTACTCACTAGCGCACCTAGTGAAGTATCGGAACAACAACTGAAGGATTTGCATTTGCGATTGCGCGCTAAGCCAGCTTCGGATAAGAGTGACACGTGATTACTGGTCATCCCCGCGCCGCCTACGCGGGGATGACAATGCGCGAGGATGACAGATGACAATCAGCAACAACGCACTGCGTCGTCCTGAATCTGTACTCGTATTGGTCTATACCAAAAACAAAGATGTGCTGTTGTTACAGCGCAGTGATAATGCAGACTACTGGCAATCGGTTACCGGTGCGCTTGAAGCGGATGAGCTTCCGGAAACAGCGGCGCATCGCGAACTACTAGAAGAAACTGGGCTTGTTTTAGATTTGATCGATCATAAGCAAACACGTCAATATCCGATAGCGAATCAGTGGCGCCCGCGTTACCCCGAATGGGCAACAGAGAATACTGAGCATTTATTTAGTGTGTGTATTGATTCATGCGTGGATGTGCAATTGGACCCGGCAGAACATTTAGACTCACGATGGCTTAATGCAACTGAGGCTATGAGTGCTGTGTTCTCCGCTACGAATCGAGAGGCCATTATGCAAATCGTACTAAGCGATCATGTCAGCTGAATCAGTTAGTCAGTCTTCCTCATCTTCTTCTGCCCCCAAGGGAAAAGATGCTGTTGTTTTAGTGCATGGTATTTGGATGAATGGCTTAATGATGAGCTACTTGGCCAAACAGTTGAGCAAACGTGGCTTTGATAGCTTCACGATCAGTTATCGCTCATTAAAAGATGCCCCCGCAGAAAATGCAGAGCGCGTATATGAACTGATCAAAAGTTTGCCAAATGAACGTATTCATCTTGTTGGGCACAGCTTGGGCGGCATTGTTTTGCTGCATTTGCTCGATCGGTACAAAGATATTCCTGACGGGAGGGTCGTATTGATAGGCTCGCCGGTGAGGGGAAGCGCTTTTGCCAAACAACTGGCGAGTAATAAGTGGTCAACCTTGTTGTTAGGGCGAAGTACGGAGGCTGGCGTGCTTGGCGGGGCACCGGTTTCCAAAGATGAGCGCGAGCTAGGCATAATAAGGGGAACCATCAGATTAGGCGCGGCAGCGCTGGTGCGTAAGCCAGGCGAAACCAATGACGGTGTCGTTTCTGAAAGTGAGACAATGATTAACGGTGCAAATGACTACATCGATTTGCCTCTGTCACACTCTATGCTGATATTTTCGCGACGTAGCGCTGACTTGATCGCTCAGTTTTTGAATCATGGCCGCTTCTCATAATAGTGATGGGTCAATAACGCAAGTCGCCAATAAGTGCGATAAGCCAAAACGAATTTTGGAGACACTAAATGGCCGGACATAGTAAATGGGCCAACATTCAACACAGAAAAGGTGCGCAGGATAAAAAACGCGGCAAGCTGTTTACAAAGTTTATTCGAGAGATAAACGTTGCGGCGAGGATGGGCGGCTCTGATTTGGGAAGCAACCCAAGATTGCGCTTGGCAGTTGATAAGGCCTTGGGTTCCAACATGGCTAAAGACACCATCGATCGAGCGATCAAAAAAGGTGCTGGAGAGCTTGAAGATGTTGCTTACGAGGAAAACCGCTACGAAGGCTATGGTATTAATGGCGTTGCGATTATGGTTGACACCATGACAGATAATCGCAACCGTACCGTTTCGGAGGTAAAGCACGCTTTCACTAAATACGGTGGCAATTTAGGTGCGGTAGGGTCAGTCTCATACCTCTTTACAAAAATCGGCGTCATGAATTTTTCATCTGAAGTCGATGAAGATGCCATCATGGAAGCGGGTATAGAAGCTGGCGCTGAAGATATTGTCGTTGACGAAGACGGATCAATTGAAGTGATTACGGATGAAGATAACTTCGTTGATGTGAAAGAGGCATTAACGGCCGCTGGTTTTGAATCTGAGCATAGCGAAGTCACGATGCGTGCATCAACCGATGTTGAGCTCGATGCTGAGCAAGGTGAAAAGTTTTTAAAGCTTTTGGATGTGCTTGAAGATCTAGATGATGTGCAAAATGTTTATCACAACGCCGAAATCCCGGCTGAGGCTTACAGTTGAGTCAAAGCTCTAAACCGCTTACTCGTATAATCGGTATTGATCCGGGCTCTGTTATCACTGGCTACGGCGTCATTGAATCTGATGGTGCCCGTAGTTTTCATTTGGCCCATGGGCATATACGCGTTAAGGGTGAATCCTTTGCGGATCGCTTGGGTTGCATCTTTAAAGAATTAAACGACGTAATGGATGAGTGGCATCCTGATCAAGTTGCCATAGAGCAAGTGTTTGTTAGCACTAATCCGATGTCAGCGTTAAAGTTGGGGCAAGCGCGTGGAGCTGCAATAACCGCAGCAGTAACACAAGGCTTGCCTGTATCCGAATATGCCGCAAAGTCTGTAAAACAAGTGGTTACAGGCCGTGGCTCTGCAAGCAAAGAACAAGTGCAAACCATGATTCAAGCGTTACTACACATTACCAAAAATATACAAGTTGATGCGGCTGACGGTTTGGCCATTGCGGTATGTCATGCTCATAGCAGAGGTGGGCAAGGTACGAATGCCTTACCTTCGCGTAAACGCAGCCGTGGCCGAGGATTACGTCGATGATTGGCCGTTTAAGTGGCACGCTACTCGAGAAAAATCCGCCAGCGATGTTAATTGATGTGGGTGGTGTTGGTTATGAAGTTGAAGTGCCGATGTCAACTTATTATGAGTTGCCAGCTGTAGGCAAAGCAGTGCAGCTGCTCATACACTTTGTTGTGCGCGAAGATGCGCAGTTGTTGTTTGGATTTGCGACGCAAACTGAACGTGCAACCTTTCGCGCCCTACTAAAAGTTAATGGTGTTGGGGCAAAGGTTGCGTTATCAGTTTTATCAGCGCTATCGACCGATGAGTTTTTTGCTTACGTTGCCAGTAAAGATACTGCCGCTATTACCAAGGTGCCAGGTATCGGTAAAAAAACGGCTGAACGTTTAATTGTAGAGTTACAAGACAAGGTAGACACCTTCAGGGTTGCTCTGCCAGCCGCGGGTACCGCAGCCACGCCAAGTTCTGCTAAAGCACAGGCCGAAGAAGCGTTACTGGCCTTGGGTTATAAAGCTGCTGAAGCTAAGCGACTAATAGAAAAGAACGCTACGGATGATCAAAGCGTTGAAGAAATGATTCGCGCAGCGCTACGTAGCATCAGGTTATAAAACCATGACAGAAGAAGACGATCGAGTAATTGGTGCTGATTCGCGCAGTGAAGATGCGCAAGAGCGAGCCATGCGGCCCAAAACGTTGGCTGACTATCGTGGCCAGCCTGCTATTGCTGAGCAAATGGAATTGTTTATCGCCGCTGCATCAAAACGCAGCGAAGCGCTTGATCACGTTTTGTTGTTCGGCCCGCCGGGGCTAGGTAAAACGACCTTGGCCAATATTATCGCCAACGAACTAGACGTGCGGATATTACATACCTCTGGCCCTGTACTTGAACGCCCGGGTGATTTGGCTGCAATACTGACCAACCTAGAAGCTAACGACGTGTTGTTTATCGATGAGATACATCGTATGAGCGCATTAGTTGAAGAGGTGTTATATCCAGCAATGGAGGACTACCAAATTGACATCATGACCGGCGAAGGCGTATCGGCGCGTTCGTTTAAAATCGACCTGCCGCCGTTTACGCTGGTGGGCGCCACAACACGCGCGGGTTTGTTAACGTCACCATTGCGAGATCGCTTTGGCATTGTGCAACGGCTCGAGTTTTATTCAACCAACGATCTTGCTGGCATTGTTAAGCGCTCGGCGGGTTTATTGGATGTACCTGTTGATGAAGGTGGCTGTACTGAAATTGCACGTCGCTCTCGAGGTACGCCGCGTATTGCCAATCGGCTGCTACGCCGAGTGCGAGACTTTGCTGATATTCGCGCAGATGGTTCAATCACCAGTGAAGTTGCCGATCAGGCACTCAATTTACTCAAAGTCGATCGCTTGGGCTTGGATGCAATGGATAGACGACTATTGATGGCCATCATCCAAAAATTTGAAGGCGGGCCAGTTGGTGTTGATAATTTAGGGGCTGCTTTAAGTGAAGAGCCAGGTACGATAGAAGAGGTAATTGAACCATATCTGATCCAACAGGGATTATTAATGCGTACGCCCAGAGGCCGTGTGGTGACAGCAAATACCTATCGGCATTTTGAACTTCCAATACCGGAGGCTGTGCCGAGTTCTGATTGATTTCCGAACAGCAACGACGCGAATCGTGTTCAAGCGTTAAAAATCGAGAAAATTCATTATAGTAGGGTGCCTATCGCCTGTATTTTCTGCAATATGTTTGAGATACTTGCTTATGCGAAAATACTCCTTAGCCATTCGGGTTTACATCGAAGATACTGATGCTGGCGGGATTGTGTATTACGCCAATTATTTAAAGTTCATGGAACGTGCGAGAACCGAGTGTTTGCGCGACTGTGGCATTGAATTAGACGTCTGGCAGCACCAACATCGGCGCTTGTTCGTTGTACGTCATGTCAGCGTTGACTTCAAACAGCCGGCTCGCTTTAACGAGCAACTGCAGGTGAGTGCCAATATAATGACAATCAATCCAGCGAGTATCGAACTGGAGCAAGTGGTAACACGCGACGACAAGCTGTTATGCAACGCCAAAGTCGGGCTCGCATGCGTCGATGCAGATACACTACGCCCCACACGCATTCCTGCAACCATCAAAGAGGCGCTTGCTTTTGAACACTGACATGTCGATTCTTAACCTGGTGCTGCATGCCAGTCCGGTTGTGCAGTTTGTCATGGCCATTTTGGCGCTGGCATCTGTAATGTCCTGGGGCGTTATTGGTATCAAGCTATTGCAGCTTCGCCGAGCGCGCGCATCTGCTGAAGAATTTGAGCATGACTTTTGGGGTTCTTCGGATATCTCGGGCACCTATTCAAAACTTACCATGCGCCGCGGTACGCTTGATGGTTTAGAGAGAATCTTCGAAGCAGGATTTTCTGAATTTGGTCGCTTGCGACGAAAAACTAAGAACGACGAAATCATCATGGATGGTTCTGGCCGTGCAATGCGCATAGCAGTAGCGCGCGAAGCTGACGTTATCGAGCAACATTTACCGTTTCTGGCAACTGTGGGGTCGATTAGCCCGTACATTGGTTTGTTTGGCACGGTATGGGGAATCATGAATTCGTTTACCGCCTTAGGTAATGTTCAACAAGCTACATTGGCAATGGTTGCGCCAGGTATTGCCGAGGCTCTTATCGCAACCGCGATTGGGTTGTTTGCGGCAATTCCTGCGGTTATTTTTTACAACCGATTTTCTACTGATGTTGATCGTTTGCTAAATCGTTATGACAACTTCTCGGATGAGTTTTCGACCGTTTTGCAACGCCAAGCGATTCGACGTAACCAACCGGAAACGGAAAGCTAAGCAATGAGGCATTCTCATTCAAAGCGCCGCGTACGACGTCAGGTAGCGGAGATAAACGTTGTGCCTTACATCGATGTGATGTTGGTGTTGCTGGTTATTTTTATGATCACAGCGCCGCTATTGCAAACCGGTGTTGAAATCGATTTGCCCGACGCCGCAGCAGCACCCATTACAGATGATGGCCAAGGGCAAGAGCCTTTGGTGTTGTCTGTTGATAGTGGTGGGCAGTGGTTTTTAAATGTGGGTGATGATCCTGAATCGCCGTTGGACCAATTAGAAATCCAAAAATTGGCTGCAGCTGTGCTGCGATTAGATCCTACTCGGCGAGTGCTGGTGGCAGGGGATAGCGCGGTTAACTATGGCCAGATAATGCAAGCGATGGTTACGCTGCAATTGGCAGGTGCTCCTGAAATTGGATTGATGTCGGAGCCACCCGCTAACTAGCATGTTTGCTTTAATCAAAAAACACCCTATTGCCCTACTAGTTTCGATTTTGCTACACGGTGGGTTGATCGCAGCGCTTGTGTACAAAGGGCAACAATTACCTGACCCTATATCAACCGAGAGCGATATCATACCGATTGATTCAACACTGATTAGTGAGGAAGATATCCAGGCTCAGGTTGAACGTTTACAAGCACTCGAAGCGGAAAAACAAGCCATAGCAGATGCCGAAGAAGAAGCTCGTATCAATACTCTGCAATCGTTAGAAGACGCTAGGCTGGCCGCTGAGGCGGCATTGCAAGAAACAGAACTGCTAACCGAACAGCAGCGACAAGAGTCAATTGCAGAAAAAGCTCGAATCGAAGAGTTACAAAATCAAGCCAGTGAGCTTGAACTGCAACGCCAAGTACAACAAGCCAAAGCAGAAGCCGAGCAGGCACAAATAGAAGCGTTGCGCGAACAACAGAACACTCTCACCCAGCAGCAACTGCTTGATCGACAAGAGCAGTTGGATCAACTTCGTCAGCAGCGCTTACAGCAAGAAAAACAAATAGCTGACGCACAACAACGACTACAAGAAGAAACTAAGCGAATTGAAGAAGCCCGTAAGCAAGCGGACGCTGAGCGTGAACGTCAACTGACTCAACAACAAGAAGCCGAAGAACGCAATCGACGATTGGCCGAAGAAACTCGCAAAGCCGCAGAAGAAAAGGCGCGCCTTGAAGAGCAAGCTCGGGTGGCGGAAGAAAAACGTCAGAAGATCATTCAAGAGACTGAAGAAGCTGAAAAGCAACGCGAAGAAGCTCTGAAGAGAAAACGTGAAGCTGAAGAAGCTAAAAAACAAAAAGAACTCGAGGAAGAGCGTCGCCTAGCAGCGGAAGAACAAAAAAAGTTGCAAGAGGCCTTGGAACAACAGAAATTACTGGCTAAGCAGCAAGAAGAGCAACGCGTAGCCGAACTTGAACGAAAGAGAGTAGAAGAAGCCAAAGCAGCTGAGATTGCCAAGCAGCAGGTAGAAGAGGCGCAAAAGCAGGCAGAGCTGGCTAGGCAGCAAGCAGCTGAAGTGCAAAGGCAGGCTGAGCTTGCTGCGGCGCAGGCGGCGGAAGAAAAAAAGCAGGCTGAGCTTGCGGCAGCCCAAGCAGCGGAAGAAAGAAAGCAGGCTGAGTTAGCTAAACAACAAGCTGAGGCTGAAGAAGCGAAGCGAGTGGCTGCCGAAAAAGAGAGGCAGGCGGCGGCAGCGGCAGCTCAAGCAGCTGAAGAGAAAAAGGCAGCGGAAGCAATCGAAGCAAAACGCTTAGCCGATTTGAAAAAAAAAGAGGAAGCAGAAGCTGATCGAAAACGTCGTGCTGCGGCTGCAAAAGCAAAGGCTGAAAAAGAAGAGGCTGATCGCCTAGCCGCATTAGAAGCTCAATCGCTTGAAGCGCAACGTGAGCGAAGGCAGGCAGCAGCACGCAACAAATTGGCAAAAAACCGTTACATTTCTTCCATCAAAAAACGTGTTGCCGCCAAGTGGCGACAACCCCGCGATGTGTCGGGTGAAGTGAAGTGTATTGTGGGCGTTATACAGATTCGCAGTGGCGAAGTGATTGATGTGGAAGTGGAATCCTGTACAAATAATAATGCGGCGCTGCGTAAATCCGTGGAAAATGCAGTTTGGGCTGCGTCTCCACTGCCAGCAGCACCGAGTTCAGAGGTTTTTGATAGAAAGCTTCGTTTTCGATTCCAGCCTAGAAGCTGATTAGATTCTAGTTGTTAGAGTTTAGTTGTTAAATTTTAGTGAGATTTTAGTTAAATGGGCTCTACGTATTGAATCCGTTTAGTGGTTGGTAGTCGTAACAAGTGAATAGTTTGAGTTAATACAAGGGTCACAAGTGAAACAGAGCATCAAACAGTGGTTTCTACGATCGGTCGGCTTAATGTTGCTGAGCGTTGCTTTCGCGTCCCATGCTGTGATTGAAATCGAGATTACCCAAGGCGGTAACAATGCCATCCCAATTGCTATTGTGCCGTTTGGTTGGACGGGCAGTGGAGAATTACCAGAAGATATCGCCCAAATCGTAACTGACGATTTACAGCGTAGTGGTAATTTTTCTCCCCTCAATAGAGAAGATCTTATCGCTAGGCCAGTAAGTGGTGATGTGCCACGCTATACCAACTGGAACCTATCTGGCGCTGACTATTTATTAATTGGTGGTATCAAGCCTGATAACGGTGCGTATAGCATCGACTTTCAATTGTTTGATGTCTCACAGCAAAAACTACTTACTGGCTTTAACTTTAAAGTAGACGATCAAACCTTGCGCAACGCCGCTCATCAAATAGCAGATGAGGTTTATTTAGAGATTCTGGGTATCCGTGGCGCTTTTAATACGCAAATCGCATTCGTGTCAGTTGAAGGTACACGCAAAAAACGTATCTACAAACTTCAGCTTGCCGATGCCGATGGTCGCAACCCGCAGTCAATGTTAACTTCCCCTCGGCCAATTCTATCGCCGTCTTGGGCGCCTGATGGTGTTCGTATCGCCTATGTGTCATTTGAGAACAAACGACGTTCAGCCATTTATATTCAAGACCGACAAAAAGGTAGCCGTAAAAAAGTGATTTCTCAGCCCGGTATCAACGGTGCACCGAGTTGGTCGCCAGATGGTACTCGCTTAGCGGTCACCCTATCGTATGAAGGTAATCCAGAAATCTACATTTACGATATCAATACAGGCAAACGATCACGTGTGACTAAAAGTGCTGCAATTGATACTGAGCCCGTTTGGTTAGATAACAACACCCTTTTGTTTACATCCGATCGCAGCGGAGGCCCGCAGATATATCAAGTATCAGCACGAGGCGGCAGAGCTAAGCGTCTCACCTTTGAAGGTAAATACAACGCAAGTGCAACAGTCTCTGCCGATGGTAGGTCGGTAGCATTTGTCCATGGCAATAACCTGGGTTATCAAATTGCTGCTATTGATATGGTTTCGGGTACTTTCCAAATATTATCGGATGGTTCGCTAGACGAATCACCCAGCTTTGCGCCAAACGGTCAGATGATCCTCTACGCAACTGAAAGTAATGGTAAAGGTACGTTGGCGGCTGTGTCGCTCGATGGTAGTGTTGCGCAAAGCTTAACGTTGGATTCAGGTGGTGTAAGAGAGCCTGCGTGGTCTCCTTTTTCCAAGTAGTTAGCTTAATCGAAACGTCGAAGTGTCGGAAGTAACAGGCTGAACGGCGATTGGTTCACGACAGAACGAGCCAAAATAATGAACAAATTTCGACTAAACGATTCTTTTAATAAAGTTTGTACTAAAAGTTAAACTGAAAATCTAAAAACCAAGGGATACAAATTCATGAAACAGTCAGCGATTTTCTTATCTGCGGTATTAAGCCTTTCGTTACTCAGTGCCTGCGGTTCTAATCCCAAAAAATCTGACCTTGATGGTGGTGGCGACGGTACTACTGGTGTAGCAACAGGTACTGACGATACCAATATCACTGGTACTGAGAACGACGATGTCGGCTCAATCGGTAACCGTGCACCATTAGATCGCGTTATCTATTTTGATTACGACAAATCTGAGATTCGAGCCGAGTATTTGGATATCGTTGCTCAGCACGGCCGTTTTCTTGCGCAAAACCCTGAAGGCCGTGTCAGGCTCGAAGGCCACACTGACGAGCGTGGCACTCGCGAGTACAACATTGCTCTAGGTGAAAGTCGGTCTAAGGCCATTGGTAGAATGTTGCAGCTCCAAGGCGTTAGTTCAGCTCAAACTCGTTCGGTAAGCTATGGCGAAGAGCTTCCAGTTGATGAAGGCCATAACAACGAAGCTTGGGCAAAAAACCGCCGTGTAAACATTATTTACGAGGTTGAAGTGCCAAACTAGTATTTGTTTACGTAAGGTCAGTGCAGCTTTAATCAATTGGAATGCGTTATGCGGGCAAAACACCTAAAAATTCAATCTCTTGCAGTAATACTGCTGTTTGCTGCACCGATGTTAGTTCAGGCGCAGGCGCGCGCTACTGTCAAGACGCTTGATCAACGGGTAAAGCGTATAGAGCAAGTACTTGATCAGTCCATGTTGCAACAGTTGCAACGGGTGGACTCCCTACAAGGGGAAATCCGTCAGCTACGAGGCGAGATTGAGAGCCTTGTTAACGAAATGGAGATGCTGAAAAAGCGAAATCGAAACCTCTATCTCGATACTGATAAGCGCATTACCGATCTTGAATCTCGCCCAGTGGGCGGTGGCTTGGATGGCGGGTTTGATGACGATGGCCTTGACGATGAATTCGATGATGAGCCTACCTCGGGTTTGGGCTCGTCTAGCAGTCAGCCTACCGCTGTTATCACTAAGCCCCGCCCTGCACCTGCTGGCAACAATACTCGGCCTGCTACCGCCGCTGAGAAGTCTGCCTACACCAAAGCTTACGATTTATTAGCCCGTGGCCAAAACGATGCAGCGATTTCGGCTTTTGACAAATTTATTGGTCAATATGCAGATGGTCCTTATTCAGATAATGCTTGGTATTGGCAAGGTGAGGCTAAATACGCGCAGCGTGATTTCAATGAAGCGCTGCGTAATTTCAACTTTGTTGTTGGTAGTTTCCCCGGTAGCCCTAAGGTGCCAGATGCGCGCTTAAAGATCGGCTTTGCTCTATATGAGCAGCAGCGCTTTGCTGAAGCCAGAGAAGTGCTGACAGGTGTTCAAGACGATTATCCGGGCCGTTCAGCTGCGGTACTGGCCAGAAAACGCCTGCAGAAGATGGATCGCGAAGGGAGATAAGGTTTTTACTAAGATGACGTCATCCTCGCGAAAGCGGCGGTCAGTCGTTTTTGTCATACCCGCGTAGGCGGGTATCCAGCATGGAGACGCTATCTAGGCGAGCTTACGGATTTAGAAACTTTGAGAATAACAGGCTAAGAGTACTTGCCCATTGTGGATGGGATGGTATTGTTAATAGGGTCTAATGAATGCTCGTCCCCCGTTAATTGGGTAGAGCCTAATTGGGTAGAGCCGGGGATGTCTGTAAGGCCATTCAATAAAAAAATGGTGGGCCGTGCAAGATTCGAACTTGCGACCAATTGATTAAAAGTCAACTGCTCTACCAACTGAGCTAACGGCCCTTACCGAGCCACGCATAATACCGCAAACGTGGCCCTTTGTGCATGATGTAGGCATTAATCCTGACGTATTTCTTCCCATTTTCCCGCAGCGACCAAATTAAGCTCATTACTATGAAAGCGAGCGGCTTGCTGACTGGGTGGAAGTGCCTCATCGTAGAAGAAGGCTGGAAGCTCATCATCAGCCTCTGTAAAGCCTGCATCCTTATTAAATTGGGCTTCCATTTCCAACGCTTCACGGCCCAATTGCTTGAAAAAAGACTCTTCTAGAGTCACTCCGTGGGCTTCATTGATGGCATCGATCAAGAAATCGATATGGGTATTGGTTACCGATCGACCAAAAATACACAAACCAAGCGAATCCGCAGAGGCTGAGACGATTTGGATGTCTAGGCTGGCAGCAACGAGCTCATCTGCAGTTTTGCCCTTACAGTCGTACTGAGGCATATTGCCGGCAGTGTGGTCTGCTCCTTGGGCTGTCATCATCATAGTAATACCAGTAACTTCAATTACTCGAGGGTCGTAGGCGCTGATTGCTTGGCGTTTGATCACTGGTATACGAGCTACGTTGAAGTGTTCGCCAACGTGTGCTGTACCCTGTGCGTACAGGCGGCCGTCCTCGTTGCCAGCCCGTATATCGTCAAGCACGGTTTGCATGTAGGCTGCATCACCAAACTTACCTTTGCCTGCTTCCATTAATACGCCAATGGTTGCGCCTAGTTCGATGGTGTCGATGCCAAGATCATTTGCATGCCAGTTGAGCGTTGCTAGTTCGTCAGGGTCTTTTAAACCGCAGTTGGTCCCCAGTAAACCAATTGTTTCGTATTCAACTGGCGAGACGACTTCGTTGCCATCTTTATCCGCATATACGTTGCTGCATTGAATGGTGCAGCCAGGCATACAGGCGTGGGTAGTGATGCCGCCGCGTTCGATGTTGCGCGCTCGCAATGCGTCGCCACCCATTTGAAATACTTCAACGCTGGTATCGGTTTGCCGACCAATAGCAAAGTTGTTAACGGGTAGGCCACCAACATGATTGGTGTAATCGGCAACCATGGCGGTACCGATGTCTTGAAACGCTTTGATGGCTGGTTCAGCATCAAGCATTTTTTTGTATTGCTTAACCGCACCCATCACCTTTTTGCGATCTTTAAAAGTGGGCATGCGGTTTAAATCAAGCACAATGGCTTTTACTTTTTTGGATCCCATTACTGCGCCAACGCCACCACGTGCCGCAAGCCTTGACGGGCGCAAATCAACATCACTGAATGAAATGCCTGACATTAAGCCCTGGTATTCGCCTACTAGGCTACACAAACCAATGCTTACCTTCTTGCCGAATTCTTCGTGGAGTTTTGCCGCTGTTTCAAAGTTACCCATGCCCATGTAGGCGCTGGCATCAAGGAATGAGATGTCGCCTTCTTTAGTCATGCGTATGATGACCCAGTCATCTGAGGCGTTATGTAGTGTGAAGCCTGCAATGTGTAGCTGGCCCATAGCAAACCCGAAAGTGCCGCCACCATTCGCTTCTTTGATGCCGCCTGTTAAAGGGCTTTTGCAACCCACACTGACTCGGTTGGCATTGGAGAAGTTGGTGCCAGCAAACGGGCCTGCCGAGAAAATCAGTGGGTTATCACTCGATAGAGGGTCTACAGTGGCCTTGTTTTGCTCAAGCAATGTCTTGGCAATCAGGTGTCTACCGCAACGTGCGATATCCTCGCCAACAACTTCAGAGGTTTTAACTGTTTGGGTGCTCAGATCTATATCGTGATAATTTCGCATTGGGATCGAATTACTGGCTTGGATTATGGTCTCAGTGTAGCGGATTCTCTGGCAGTACACCGGCTGCAGCTTGGCAAAAGTGTTTACAAAATGGCTCAAAAGTGGCAGCAGTGAAAAAAACACAATGGATGTTGGTAGGTTTTGTCCTGCTGTTGCTTTCAATCGTTTTTGTGGTCGTAAAAACACCCTCTAGCTATCTGCGTCAAGCTGAATACCTTGGAGCCTATTTACAATCTGCTGGTGTGTTGGGTTTTGTTGCCATGCTGCTGGTGGCAAGCTTGTGTATTGCGGTTGGTTTGCCCAGGCAACTGTTCGCCTTTGTATTTGGTTTCGCATATGGCTCAGCGGCGGGTTTGTTCGCTGCAGTGCTTAGTGCGCTCGCGGGTTGTGTGTTGACTTACGCCGTAGTGCGCTACGTGTTATCCAAACGATTTCAAAATCGCTATCCCGACGCGAAAGCAAAGATTGCCGCTTGGGTTAAAGATGATGTTTTTTTGAAGATAGTGATATTACGATTTCAACCACTAGGGACGAATCTAATCAGTAATGTTTGCGCTGGGTTGATACCGATAAAAGCAACCACTTTTTTTGCAGGATCCACTATCGGATTTATCCCTCAGTCGTTAGTATTTTCGATGTTGGGTTCGGGAGTACGTTTAGGTTCTGCAACGCAAATGTGGATAAGCCTTTTATTGCTATTAGTATCGATTGCGCTTGCGCTTGTAGTTTACAAGCGCGCTCTTTGATGATCTATTCGTCATCTTATGATTTAGATAAGTTTATCGTTCTGCCTTTTATTGTTGCTGCATCATTTAGCGGTTTCCTTGGCCGTTTTTTGCGACGCTAATTTTGTCACACTGCCGCGGTACAAAATTAACATCTTAGCGATAAAGTCTAACCGAACTTTTTATTGCCACCCAGTAGCCATAAATTAACCCGGCTAACAGAGGCTCGTGAGCGGCGACGCTCACGACGCATTGCATTTTCACCTTGTATGCTGTTATGAGGTGTATACAGGTTTTCGATTTTTTTACACGGTTTAAGCAGTGGAGCGTTTGCCGATTCATTTTTATTATATTGAATTTCTTGAACGTGTTCGTAGCCTGATGAATCTATAAAATGCGGTACATATGAGCCCCTATATAGCTCTATAAAAAGCGCTTGTTCAGGGTTGCTTGCGTAATAATTATCTAACGATGTTCGTAGCCTATTGGCTAATACTCTTACGGATGGATCGTTTTGCGGGTCAAAGCTTGTTGGTTTTCCAAGTGCATCAACTGCAACAGTGTAGGCTTTTATTCGATCTGCATTACCTGCCATGGTTTCCTGAACAACATAGCTAAGAAACGCAGACATCTGTGGCGATGCTAAAAACTTTTCATCGGATAACACATTGTTTAAGGCATCGTTAATCGCTCTAGCGTCGTTTGCGTTTGTGTCAACGCCAGTGTTCTTTTGTGTGTCGTTCTGGTTTGGTTTATCAATGTCTGAATCAACTCTGTTTGTGTTGTTCTTCCTTAATTCGTTCATGCTTAACTCCGTCCTGTTTTGTTGTTATGTATCGCATAACATTATGTTTGTTTAAAATTAACGTTTGCTGCGTAATATTAAAATTTGCAAAATTCAGACGAGGGTTAACTGTAAAACGATGTATCTAACTGTTAAGCATAGGTTAGAACTTACTGTTATGTGTGCGCAAAGTGCTTATATGTAAGCGTTAAATAATAACTAACATGTAAAAAATAAATTTCAAAATTACGCGTTACATATCAGTTCGGATGTTTCGGTGAACGGTTACACGTTATAGTTTGGGCGTTCGTTGGCCGTTAATGCAGAAACACATACGATTGATCAAGACGATCGAACATAAGGAGCATGACATTGTTAATCCTCACACGTCGTTCTAACGAACGAATCTTCATCGGCGACGATATCGTATTGTCTGTTTTGGCGATCGAAGGGAACAGAGTGAAGTTGGGTATTGATGCACCTAAGGACGTCTCTATTTTAAGAGAAGAGATTCGTGAATCCACTATCGAGCTGGAGTTGACTGAGCAGCCAATACTGAAAGCCTCCGGCGATAGCTAGTGGCTTTCCAGGTGCTCTAGCCCGTCGGCACACCTTGGTGTGCGGAGGCGTGCTTCTTGCTCTGCGTAGGGGATGTCACATGCCAACTCCCATCAACAGGCTCAGGCAGCCTGTTTCGGGCTTTCGAGCGCCATCCGACGATTGTTCTATCTCATCCTCCTGTGTATAGGATGGGCTTTCCAACCAGCATTCGCCGCTGACACTGTTTTTTACTACTCATCTGCCAGCCAAATACGCGGCATAAATTTGACGCGCGGCTCAGACGATCTCCTAACGATTTCACCAAACACCAATAGCGTCAACGGATTGGCGGCCAATATCGATATCGGGCTTGTGTACTACGGCGCCGGTAATCGAATCTACTACTGGAACCCGGCTGAAGGCAGTAGCGCTGCTGCGCACCACTTTCTGCATGATTTCAACACCGGTTCACCACCGGCACCGATACAGAATATTCAAAGTACGGCGGGTACCTATTTAGATGGTAAGTACTACGTTGGTTCAGAAACCGGTGCAGGTTACATAGAGGATCTCTATGAGGTCCAAATGTCGGGAAATGGCACTCAAGTGGTGTCGGTAAGGGCGCTAAATCTACTTAACGCTTGTAACTGTAGTGGTGTGCAGATAGGTGGTTTTGGTGACATATCAGCTCGCTATGAAGGTGGTTCATTAGTTATCTACGGTTCCTCAGCAGATATCTCCGGCAACAACAGTGGCACATCTGCGGGGCGATGGCGTTTTGAACCTGATGCAAACAATTGGACCTTACTAGCCACGGGCGCTGGTGGTCAGATGGCTAATAGTCCTACTGGTGAACTATTCACTAACATTAATAATTCTATCCGAACATTTGATCCGGTAACTGGTCAAGCTGGCTCTACAAGTTTATTTACTACGAGTGTAGCCATCTGGGATTTTACCAGTGGCTTCAACTTTGACTTTGGCGACGCTCCAGATAGTTATGGTTCCGCATATCATCGAATGCCACCTGCTTTGCCTTCACCTTATTATCTCGGCCAAGTTCCGCCGGATAACGAAGCGTATTCGTTAAATAATAGCGGTGGAAATGGTACAGGTGACGACACAACTGGCAGCATAGATGAAGATGCCGTACCTTCACTTCAAGCGATTGCTGTTGGTTCCAATGATTACACTCTGTCTGTGAAGTGTACGTCAGGCGCCTATGTTTCTGCGTGGATAGATGCGAACGTTAATGGCGTATTCGACGCTAATGAACGCAACACAAATCATCCCTTGAGTTGTAACTCTAATACGTCCACTTTAGTGTGGACCGGCCTTAATTTAAATACAGCGGGTGCGTCTATGGTGCGTATGCGTACTTCTACAAACCTGGGTGCAATATCAAGCCCGGTTGGTCTTGCACCTGATGGTGAGGTTGAGGATCACTCGGTGAGTATTGTCGAGCCTGTTGTAGGGTCATGCCCAGCGGGTAGCACTAGCACAGTTTATGCGGCAACTGGGCTAACGCTCCCGATTGGCCCTAACGCAAATCAAATTACACAATCAACGTTAACGGTGCCGCAATCGGCAGTGATATCGGATGTTAATTTGCGTAATGTGATTGGTACACACACTTATATTAACGATTTGATTTTTACCCTTGATTTTAACGGTGAAAGACAACGTTTGTATGGGCCAGCGTGTAATGGTAGTAATAACTTTTCAATCGGGTTTAATGATGAGGCAACAGGCACGCCGCCATGCCCGCCTGTGGATGGGCAAAGTTATCCTCCAGTAGGGTCTCTTGCCGCTTATGATGGAATGGATGCGCAAGGTGTTTGGACGTTAGAAATACGAGATCGGTTTAACCAGGATGGTGGCCAGTTGCAGTCTTGGGAGCTAGAGGTTTGTACCTTGGCACCGGTAACTAATCCAGATATTCGATTGGCAAAAGATGTTGGTGTTAATGGTAACGAAGTTGAGTTTAATTTGCGTGCTGTTAATACCGGCGATGTTGCATTAAGCGATATCGTTATTCAAGATGATTTAGATGCAACGTTCGGTGCGGGTAACTACAGCATTACTCAAGTACCACAAATGGTAACAGCGCTTAGTGGCTTTGCTGTTAATCCAACATATGATGGTTCCGCTGCAGTTGATTTGTTGAGTACATCTGGCGTGTTGGCAGCACAAGAAGAATTGCTTATCACAATTTTTGTGAGCGTTCAAAATGTATCCGCTACTGATGGGCAATATGCAAACCAAGCAATCGTTTTTGCACGTGATAATGCTGGCAGTACCATTTCGGATTTATCTGGCGACGGCACAGATGTTAGTGTTGATACTGATACGCCAACTCCGTTTCAAATATCTACTGGCATAACAATAGGTGGCGTGGTGTTTATCGACAGTTCGCAAACAACGGCGACATCGCACGATGGTATATTTCAACTAAACGAAACACCGTTAGCTAACCGCACAGTGACAGTTAGTGACGCAATAGGTGCTGTTGTTGGTACAGCTCTAACGGACGGCACTGGCACTTGGTCGATGCAAGTTAGTGCGGCGTTAGCGAGTAGCGCAATAACAATTAGCGTGTCACCTCAAACCGATACTCTTTTCATTAGCGAATCAACTAACCATGCGTCAGGTTTACTTACTGATGGTGTAATTGAGATCGCTGCACTTGCGACTACTGGTTACAACAACATTGATATTGGTTTGATCGCCAAGCCAACGCTTGTTAGTGATCAAACGCAATCAGCTAATGCCGGCAGTGCTGTGTTGTTCGCGCATCGCTACACAGCCCCTACATCCGGTATTGTGAGTTTCACGTTGACCGAATCCAATGGCTGGAATGCGGTTTTGTATAACGATGTTAATTGTGATGGTCAAACAGGGGTAGGGGAGCAGCTTATCGCTACAGATATACCGGTCACTAAGGATCAGGAGCTCTGCCTGCTTATTGACACCTTTGTTCCAGCCTCAGCAGTTTCAGGTGGTCGTCACCAAATTGACGTTGATGCCGTATTGAGCATTTCTGATGAAGCCAACACCGGCCACTCTCTCACTATAAGCTTGCAGAACACAGATTCTGTAACTGTGGCAGCTGCAACTAGTGGCCGCCTCGTTCTGACAAAAAACGTGATTAATATCACGCAGAATGGTGCAATGTCGGTCGATAACGCTGCTGTGCCCGGCGATACGCTTGAATACATCATTGCGTACAGCAATCAAGGAACGGGCCCGCTAACGGAGTTAGAAATCAATGATGAACCCCCAGCCTTTACCAACCTTCTGCCTGGAACGATGGATTGTGGACCAGCGATAAGTGGGGTTCAGTGCTCTCCTTCGGTGAGTGGTAACAGTTTAAATTGGATGTTTAACGGCAGCCTAGCCGCTGGTGCCAGTGGGCAGGTCAGCTACCGTGTAAAGGTGGACTGATCTTTGTGACCTCGTTCGCAGAACTACTTCAAAGTTTGCATCTAGATTGTTAATTCCATCAAAAACAGCCTGTTAACCAGCGCACAGGCCTAGTCCCTGCAATGTTGAGACGCGAAGCATTTCGCTTGTTCAACTCTATTGGAGGGCCCAATGGCCAACTTTAAAAATGTTGTTGTTTTTGTATTAGTTCTATTCTTGGCCGGGATTGCTCACGCGGCTGCACCGGTTAGCGGCGAGATTCAAGCCTATGTCGTTACTGTTGATAAGAATGGTAAGGAGAAAGTAACCAAGACTAGCCAGGTAGAGCCTGGTCAAGTGATGGAGTTCGAATTGGTGTTCACCAACAACGGTGAAACCAATGTAAGTGGTGTTCAAGTGGTTGATCCCATTCCTGAAAACACCCTTTTCATCGGCGAGTCGCACAACTCTGAT
>CALJAA010000035.1 GCA_938028465.1 uncultured Granulosicoccaceae bacterium
CTCTAACAGCATGTCGAGACGGTGTAAATTATTGCTCCAAGAAAAATCTTTGATCACGCGAAGGCGACCGGCTTGACCAACCTCACTATGGTTTCCTTCCAGTATTTCTTTGATTAGCTGTATATATTCGGTTGGGTTTGAAGCTAGCAGTATTTCGGCTTCAGGTATCGCTGTAATTCCTTCTGCACCCTCAATGCTGGCTACCACTGGTGTTGTCATGGACATAGCTTCTAGTACTTTATTCTGAATGCCTCTAGCTATGCGCAACGGAGCAACAGACACTTTTGCAAATTGCATATATGGGCGAATATCCTCTACCCGACCAGTCACACTGATATTTGGGTGGGATGCAAGTTTTTGTACTGCCGCGTCGGGGTTGCTTCCGACGATATAAAAATGTGTAGATTTTGATTCTTGGTAGAGTTCAGGAAACACGTTTTGAGAAAACCAAACTACAGCATCGATATTGGGCCAATAATCCATCGCTCCTGTAAAAACAATCACATTGATTTGAGCAGAGTAGGGGTTTTGAGTATCTGAGTTTTCGTTTGGTGTGTAGTATTGGTGATCGACACCGTTATAAAAATAATTTATTTTTTCTCTGGATTCTGGCGCTAGATCTCGAAATAGATCTGCTTCTTCAGGAGACACAAAAGTGCAGGAATCAAAAGCTGCAACCATTTTGCGTTCAAACTCTAGTAAACAATGTGCTTCGCGTTTATATACCCAAGATAATGGCCATTTTTTCTTTTGTGCGTATTGTTTCCATTTGTCAGAATCTACGTCTACAAAATCGGCTATTTTTCGTTTTAGTTGTAGATCTTTATGCGTAGCGAACTGCGTCATTGCCGCTGAGAATGTAATTAATTTAAAGTCGGTGGAAGTTCCGACTGTGCGCAGAATCCATTCCTCCATCTCACTGCTCTTGTAGTAAGCCGTTGTTAGTGATTCTCCTGTAGCCAGCGCGCTTAACGATCTAATTCTAGCCTTTGTTGGGTGGACGTTTATAAAACAGCAATCTTCGCAAAGTTCACGTAAGTAGGGCTCATGCGCCCAGTCTCTTTGATCGTCGATAAATGCGCCCAGATAAACCCGGTAGTTCTCAAGGAGGTGCTTCAGCATATTATAGGATCGAATTTTGTCACCTTTGTCTGGTGGGTAAGGAATGCGATGACACAGGTAAAGTAGGGGTAGCTTCATTCTGTTTATCCGATATCTATGACGGGTGGGGCTGGGATTCGCAACAAATCTGACCATAGCATAGTTGGAGAAATAACAGCGTTGTACTGTGCTGGTTCAATTTTGTTAAGTTGCTGGTGACCAGTTTTAGTCTGCTGAAAACACAAAACACCTTATTATTCTAGTTCGAAATTATCAAAATAAATTGATTGGTCAGAGTGAGTTTTGGCGTAGATTATAAAACCTACTATTCGCGCCATGTCCATGTTACGTTTTCTTTTCGATGTTCCCACTAATTTGTGTACATCGTTTAAAGGTACTGTTATTTTTTGAAGGCCAGGTGAAATGATGATGGGGCGTCGATATCGGTCTTGTGGCAAGTTGTTATGCAGCGCATCGTGTATTCTTAAACGAATAGCTATTGTCGTTTCGTGGGGATTAAAAACGTCAAATGCTAGTGTTTTGTGACTGGACCAGTCTTGATATATATCCATAAGCTGAAACCCTGGTGGCATCGCTTGGCTTAGATTCATCTCAAGTACGTCGGTACTATTTTCTGACCACTGTAAAGGGCTTGGGCTAGTTTGTAATTTCGTATTCTCGAGTGGGTGAATCCGAGCGATTGCGGAATAACTATCAAAGTTTGCCAGTACCGGAAAGGGTGGGTAAAGAAAAGACACTATGGCGTAATTGATCGATTTGTATAGAGTGGCTAGTAGGATGACACTTGCTATTGAGAGCAGGGCGATGGATTCTCGTGGCTTTGAGTGATACCAGTATTGGCCGGCACGAAAAAGTAATGCTCCGACAAAGTAGCCTAAATAATTCAATAAAATATCAAGTATGCTTGCGTCGCGGCCAATAAAATGTTGTGCGAACTCCGCTATCGCACTGACAATCGATATGGCTACCGCAACCACTAAATACTTCTGGAACTCTGTAAAGTTTGTTGCGAAAAGCAAGGTTGTCAACAACGAAACTGTGAGCAAAGTCATAATGAGTGTATGACCGGCGTTTTGTAATGAATTCCAGAAAAGGCTGTATTCGGGTAACTCCACAAACAAAAACACTAGTGTGACACAGAGCAATAATACTAGAAATGCCAAAGCTAGTAGTGCGGGGTGAGTGCGGCGTAAAATTTGAGGCTGGGTGTGGGGATTGGGTTTCATAGTTCGCTTTGTATCACAACTTAAACCGATATATCTGAAAGAGAAATCGGTAGTATTTATCATTGCTAACAGCTCTATTCACAGTGTAAATAGAGAGATCCATCATACCTCATCAGGTAAATGTATAATCACGGTATCGATAGTCATCGACGAAAAGGTACTGCAACAGGCAGCCTTCTATGTACGCATTGAATAAACATTGCCGCTCAACGCGGTTGTGTCTCAACGGGGCAAAATAAAATGCATGAGTTCGATGATCAAATACAAACTAATGCTGCTTCCCAGCATTCCGCTAGTCTTCTGGATGCACACCGGTTATGAGTAGGCAATGGCGTATTGCTTGTATCTGTATATTTGTCGTTTTGCTATTTGAGCTGTTGCTCATGCGTAGCACAGTCACGTCGATGGTAACAATCTGGTGGCGTTCTGAAACATTTAATCATTGCTTGTTCGTTGTGCCCATATTTATATGGTTGGTGTGGCGTAAACGTCATGAACTTAGCGTGGCGGTACCAAGCCCTGAGGCACGTTGGTTGTTGTTACTATTACCATTGGGTTTCGTCTGGCTGGTCGGATCGGTTGTTGGTATTCAGGTTGTATCTCAGTTGGCATTAGTGCTAATAGTTTGCTTAAGCATTTGGTCAATTTTGGGAACACCCACAGCAAGAATAATCTTGTTCCCGATTACGTTCTTATTGTTTGCGGCTCCGTTTGGTGATGAGTTATTGCCCGTTATGATGGATTTCACGGCGGATTTTACCGTTTGGGCGATTGGTTCACTCGGAATCCCTGTTTATCGAGAGGGTCTGTATTTCAGCTTACCGACGGGAAACTGGTCAGTTGTGGAAGCTTGTAGCGGCATCCGTTACTTGATAGCGTCGGTAGTGCTTGGGAGTTTGTTTGCGTATCTGACTTTTACGTCAGTTTGGAAACGTGTTGCCTTTATGCTGGTCGCCATTATTATGCCGATTGTTGCAAATGGTTTGCGAGCAGTCATGATTGTTCTTCTAGGTCATTTCAGTGATATGACGGTCGCAACCGGGGTAGACCACTTGGTTTATGGTTGGTTGTTTTTTGGCGTGGTTATGTTTCTGTTGTTTGTTGCTGGCCACTGGATGCAAAATGGAGACCCCTTCCCGCAGCCAGCTACAGCTGAGCAGGTTGCTGCACAAATGCGGTCTGAGGCGGTTGTTTCTCAGTCCACTGATGCATCAGCTAACATTGTCTCTCGCTTTGCACGCCATGGTTTGCTACTCCTAATTATGGCTTTTGGTTGGACAACTTATGCAGCAGCGGTTAATCAGACGCCAACTGACGATATACTCGACACCTCGCGGACATTGCCGGTTCTGGCTTTGCCTGATTGGCAACCTACCGATCTAACAGTTGATTGGAATCCGAGGTATCGCGGCTTTGACTACCAGCTGACGCAAGCTTACGAGGACAAAGCCAAGCGGAAAGTTTTACTCAAACTTCTTATATACAAACAGCAAGTTCAGGGTAAAGAATTGATCAGTTCTCGCAATGTGCTTGTGCCTTCACAAGACGAAAATTGGCGAATACAGCAGACTAAACGACTGTCTGTGGCTTTAACCGATACTGCAATTGATCTACAGCAAGCACAACTAAGCTCGATGGACCAGCAACTACTAGTATGGCGATGGTATCGAATTGGAGATACCAATACACAACATAAGATAAAGGGTAAATTGCTGGAGCTTCAGCAAAAACTACTGTTAAGCGGCACGACAAGTGCGGCTGTGATTATTGCAGTCGATGCCTCAGATTCGGACCCTGACAAACTGCTCCGTGACTTTGCAGCTGATTTGATGCCGAGGCTGCAAAATTACTTGGATACAATTTAAACACCGCGACAAATATAGATCAATTGGTGGGCACTATCACTTTGCGGGCCGCAACCCATGTTTGTCCATTAGGTCATACAAGGTAGGTCGCGTGACGCCGAGCAATTTTGCCGTTTTGGATACATTGTTATCCGTGCGCTGTAGCGCTTGTAGGATAGCTGAGAATTCGGCGCGGTCACGCACTGCTTTGAGTTCAAGGGTAGCGTTTTCATCGGCGTTGGCTTCGAGCTCTAGATCCGCAGGGCCAATCATATTGCCCTCGCTCATAATGACAGCTCTTTTAATCAGGTTTTCCATCTCGCGAATATTGCCGGGCCAATCATGTTGTTCGAGCGCGTCCAGTGCAGCCCCAGAGAAACGGCGAGCTGGTTTTCCTAGCTCTGTTGTAAAACGTTCAAGAAACACTCTGGCCAACATAAGAATATCGCCCTCTCGCTCGCGCAATGCAGGGATCTGCAGTTTGATTTCGCTAATACGGTAAAACAGATCCTCTCGGAAGAGTCCAGCTTCTATAAGCTGACTGAGGTCCTTGTGTGTTGCTGAAATAATTCGAACGTCCACGGGAATCTGTTTGCGTCCACCAACCCGTTCGATAACACGCTCTTGTAGGAACCTTAAAAGCTTACCTTGTAGTTCCAGTGGCATATCGCCAATTTCATCAAGAAAAAGCGTGCCATGATGGGCAAATTCAATTTTTCCCTGAGTTTGTTTAGCTGCACCGGTGAATGCTCCCTTTTCGTAACCAAACAATTCACTTTCGAGCAGGTCTTTAGGGATAGCTGCACAATTTATTGCGATCAAAGAATGTTCTGAGCGTTTGCTCAAGTTGTGTAAGGCGCGCGCCATTAATTCCTTACCGGTGCCGCTTTCGCCGAGTATCAATGTGCTGGTATCAGAAGGCGCGACTTTTTCAACATCGCTGCAGACCTGTAGCATTTGCGGGCTCGTTGCGATGACACCTTCGAGGCGTGTGTCGTTGTCTACTCTCTGTAGCAGTCTGTTCTCTTGTTCTAAGCGATAGACATTATGCGCGCGATCAACTACGTGGGTGATGACTTCTTTGTCAATCGGTTTTTGGTAGTAGTCGTAGGCACCAATCCCGATTGCATCAACCGCAGTTTTACGCTCGTCATTACCCGTTATTATTATGACTTTGGTGTCAGGTGCTATCGCATGAATGCCCTCCAATGTTGCAAGGCCTTCTGTAGCGCCGCCTGGATCAGGCGGAAGCCCCAAATCCAATAACACAACACTAGGGAAATGTTTTCGGACGAGGTTCAGTGCCTCTTCGCGGCTACCTGCAGTATGGACTTCGAAGTCGTTGAAGCACCATTTCAACTGGTTCTGGATACCGATATCGTCCTCAACAATCAATAGATGTTTCTTAAGTTTGCTCAATGCTCAACCTCTGTAATTATCAATCCGATGCGACGGTAGAATCTTTCGCTAGTGGGATGGTAATTTTAAAAACGGTGTACTTATGTGGATCACTGGTGACTGTTATATCGCCACCGAGTTCACGGATGAATTCCCGGCTTTCAAATGCTCCAATTCCCATGCCAGTTAACCCTTTGGTGGAATCGAATGGCTGGAAAAGGCGGTTAGAAATGAAATTAGCATCCATACCATGCCCGTTGTCAGTAATAGTCGTTATAGCGAGCCGCTCATCGCTTCGCAATGATACGTTTATTTCGCCCGTCTCGGGGTCTGTCGCTTCCTGCGCATTTTGTATTATGTGTCCGAAAACTACGCCTAATTGCTCTGGCTCAGCCCTCACAATAAGCTCCGGCGGTAGTACATCGGCTATAGGTATGGGTTGACGTACTGATCGCTTATTTATGACCTGATGGAGCAGCTCGGATAGCTGTATGTCTTGGCGATCCGTTGTACGAGCTCCGCTGCGCAGTTGCTCCAAGAGAAGTTTCATCCGTGAAACGGAATTGTCGATAGTGCGAATGACATCATCGACGAACTCAGGGTTGCTTTTATGTTGTTCGGCGTTGCTCACAATCAGTGATTGTTGGCCAAGTATGTTCTTCAGATCGTGAACGATGTAGGCCGAGAGTTTATTGAAAGCCTCAAACTGGCGTGCCTCAACCAAAGCCTTATCAAGCTGGTGCTGCGCCAGCAGACTCGCGGCTTGGAATCCTGCCATCTTTAAAAGATCCCTGTCCTCCCAATTGATGGATTTGGTGATAGACGATCGAGCAATTAATACACAGCCAATGACATCGTCTTTAAACGGTAAAGGAACTATCAGCCATGCTTCCGCCGAATTTAGGATTTGGCGTGGAAGTTCGAGCCCTTCGTATCTGTTAGGAAACTCCGCGACTTCGTCGAGATCGATCAACCACTTGCTCGTTGAGTAATATTGTTTTAAATCTTTTAGATCAGAGCTATTAATTGCTTCTGGTAATTCGAAATTTTTCGCAGCGATCAAGTTGTATTCGCCGTGTGCGGATGTGGCCCAAAGTAAACCGCCGGGGCTGTCAATTAACGATACAAGTGCTGCGATGATTCTGTGTGGAACATCCTCTTCAGACTGCGAAAGCGTGGTCGTAAAATTTAGCCATTCTCTACGGTAGTCATACTTATTGCTGAAAAAATGCTTGCTGAGCAAAACTCTTGAATGTGCTCGAAGCCTGTTTGAAAAAACGATGAACACGAGTAATAAAAGCGCTGCAGCGAAAAACGTGGTTTGAATCACGGCACCCCATGAAGCACCGTATAAACGTATCAAGTATCCGGCAAGCGCCATGATTAGGAGGTAGATCCCAGCGCCAATAATCGTTAACGAATGTACAACCACTTCTCTTGATACATGAATATCCAATTCCCAGCTTGGGTTGCGAGCAACGGATGTCGCGAGGAACGGAATAGCTAGGGCATTGATAAAGCCACGTGCGGCCCAAATTTGGTGGTCCAAATTATTGAACAAGACAGCATCAGCGTACATGAAAAAATCAAATGCGTAGATTCCACCAAGGCCTATACAGAGGTGCTTGATGGATTGGAGGCGGCTTGGTTGAGTGGAGCGAAACACTTGCTCAATTAGCATCAAACCCATTATGGACATTGTCATCATCGCTGTGAGTAAAAAGCGATTGCCTAGCACAATGGTCGATGCGGACAACAGCCCGCTTGAGAGCAGTGCGAAGACGACGACTGTCACGATGATGAGTCCCACAGCGCCCAGATGGATCCAATTTGTTATGGCTCCATGCTTTGATAGCTTAGGGAAATTTGGACTCGCTATGGATAGCAGAAACAAGATAAGCGAGAGGTTGCGAGCGAGCTCCAAGAAAAAGAGCACATAAAATGGGATGTCGTTTTGACCTGCGGATACCGTGGACATTATGGCCCAGCAGGTTGATAAAACACTTGCGACAATTAGCAGTATGCCGGTCAGTCGCCATTGAGCGCTAATCAACAGTAGTACAGATAGCACCAAGTAACCCAGCGAGGCTACTCCATAACTGATCATTGCAATGTTCATGTGGAAGCTCGAGCGGGATTCGTACGCTAGATTAGTTAAGTTGCCTGTTGTTATACTGCAACAAATAGGACTGCGGCCTAGATGCTCTCAGATGTTCGTAACGCAAATCGTGTTTAACGGCTTTCTGGCAATTTTTACATAATCATATGTTTTCTCTGAATGACAGGCCTGGTGGTTTTCTGACCATCGTAACCATGTTTACTATGATAGCATCCAGACAGCGTGGTGATAAATGGAAAAAGCGTTAAGGTTCTAAGGTGGGTAGTTTGGCGTACACCTAATTTTCAACTCAATTGTTAGGCAGTAGTGGTGTATGCCACATTGGAGCTAACAAACCGGAATCGAGGCAAATCACCTCAAAACACTGTAGGAATGGTGAGTTAACGTGTACCACAATTACTATGAGCTTATGAGTGATCCCTTTAGGCTTACCCCGGATCACGAGTACTGCTATGACCATTCTCAGTACAAAAAAGCGAAATCCTATATGCAGTACGCACTGCATAGTGGCGAAGGTATCGTGCTGATCACTGGACAACCGGGAACTGGAAAAACCGTACTCGTAAATCAGGTTACTGCTAGGCTGTCGAAATCCAGAATTAATGTTGCAACACTTGTCGCGATAGATGTCAGCGGAGAGGACTTATTGAGACTGATTCTCGTTAGATTCGGGCAGCGTGTGGATCAAAATGTCGCTGAGTCGAAATCTATCTTATTGCTTCGCTTAGAAGAGTATCTGAGGAGGGAAGTAGAGAGCGGTCGAAATTCCTTGTTAATCGTTGACGAAGCACAAATACTTTCTGTGCAAGCTTTAGAGGAACTGCGTGGCCTTGCCAATATGATTGTCGACGGCGTGGTGTTGCTGCAACTATTTCTGGTCGGTCAAGAGCGTCTTCTCGATACCGTTCTATCACCAGCACTGGAGCAATTACACCAAAGAATCACAGCCACCTGTCACTTCTCGACGCTCAAAGAAGAGGAGACAAGTAACTACATCTATCACCGTCTCGAGGTTGCAGGGTGGGAGGATAATCCTCAAATTGATACCGAAGTCATTAGTATGATTCACGCTGCGAGCGCGGGGATCCCTCGCCGAATCAACCTCATTTGTTCCCGCTTATTTCTGTATGGGATGGTAGAAGAGAAAGGCCATCTCACTGTGCATGATTTGATCGCTGTTTTGCAGGATCTTAGAAACGAGGG